>CASDVD010000086.1 GCA_949284155.1 uncultured bacterium
CAATAACAAAAAGCCAAATACGGTTTATCTATATATATATTAGAGACGGAGGAGAGCTATGTCAACCAAAAGTAAATCTATAGTAAATCTGAAAAGCAGTGAAAAAGTAGCAAATTTTCTTGAGTCTAATCACCTGCACAAAAAAGACTTTGCAGAAATGATAGGTGTCACACTGTCTTACGTCTACAATCTAATCGACAATGCCATCCCGTTTTCCACAAGGAGTCTGACTTTAGAACGTATTGCCGCAGTAATGGATATTTTACCGGAAGAATTTGTTGAATATAAAATCCCCCAAGAACCAATCTTAATAGATGAAGCAATAGAATTTCTGAGGGATAAACAACAAGAAAAAGGTATCACTACTGTCCAATTCCTAAAAAGTTTCCCGAGAAAAAAACGTGTTGAAATAGTCGATATTCTAAGAGGTGCGAAACCTATTCCGCTTGACTGGAAAGAACTTTCCCTTATAGCTCAGATTCTGGACATAAGCAAGGAAGAAATTTATCCGTTCTGGGAAAACAGAGTTAAACAACTCTTTCAAAGCTCCGGAATGAATCTTCAGGCAAACGGTGCTCTTATTACTGCTATGTTTGAATGTGCCAGAGATTATATTGAATCCTGATAAAAAAAGCACCCCTAAGGGTGCTTTTTTATATATTTAAAACATTATTCCTTCAAGAAACTTTCGTAATTTCTTGCCAGCAGCTGCGTTTTAATTTGGTTAATAAAATCAAGAGCAACACCGACCATGATGATTAATGACGTTGCACCAATCCCCTGAAGAGTCGTTATATTGGTTATATAAGTTGCAATTGACGGAATCAATGCAATAATACCCAATGCCAACGCTCCAAGCAGTGTTATTCTGCTCAAAATTCTGTCCAGCGCCTCTGCCGTAGGTTTACCGGGTTTTATACCGGGTATTGATGAACCGTATTTTTTCAGGTTATTAGCGATTTCCTTTGGCTGCATATTCGGCATAATTGAAGCATAGAAAAATGTTAAAAATACGATTAATAAGAAATATAATACATAATGCGTAAGTCCTGACGGGCTCAAAATGGTTGTTAATTGTGTAATTATATTCCTCAAAGTTCCCGGAGGAAGATTTGATTGACCGATTAAGCTTACTATCGTAGTCGGGAAAAGCAAAATAGCTACCGCAAAGATAATAGGCATAACACCGCCCGGATTCATTTTAAAAGGAATAAATGTATTCACTCCGCCATATACCTTATTGCCCACCTGACGTTTAGGATTGACAATAAGAACCTTTCTGACAGCTTCTTGCATAATTACAATCAAAACCATCGTAGCAAAGAAAATAGCCAGCAATACAAGCAAACCGAGCTGCATAGATGAATCGTTCATAACAAGCTGCCCCGTTTTTTCAAAATAAAACGGAATTCTTGATAAAATACCTACGAAAATCAGCAAAGAACCGCCGTTCCCGATTCCTCTTTCCGTAATCAGCTCAGCAAGCCACATTACAAATACCGAACCGGCAGTAAGTATTATTGTAGAACCAATGAAAAATACAGCCTTATTCACACCCGGCAAAATAGCCATCGGCGCCTGATGCATAAGGTACATTAAAAATAATGCGGATTGAAAAACAGCAATAAATACAGTAAATATACGTGTATACTGCGAAATTTTTCTTCTGCCCGCTTCTCCTTCTTCTTTTTGCAGCTGTTCCAGATGAGGTATCACAACTGTTAAAAGCTGCATTATGATTGAAGAAGTAATATACGGCCCTATACCCAGAGCAAGTATTGAGATGTTTTGCAATGCACCGCCGGAAAAAAGGTCGATGAAGCCAATGATGTTATTGCCCTGTGCAATTCTGGCAAATATTTCATTGTCCAAACCAAACAACGGCAAATGAACACCAAGTCTGAATATGGCAATCATTGCGAAAGTAAAGATTAATTTAGCTTTCAAGCCTGATGCTTGAAGCATTGATGCCACATCCTCCATTGAGGGCGGCTTCATTCTAGCATTTTGCATTATACTAACTCAGCCTTTCCGCCTGCTTTTTCAAGTTTTTCTTTTGCTGATGGTGTAAAGTAATTAGCTTTTACAACAACAGCCTTTGTTATTTCTCCGTTTCCGAGAACTCTCAGTCCTTCTGAAGACGGATGAGCTTTACCTGCTGCAATTAAACTGTCCAAATCAACTGAATCCATTTCTAATCTTTCAAGATCTTTTACGTTAATTTGCGCATATTTAATTGCATTAAAATTAGTAAAACCTTTCAACTTGGGCATTTGTCTGTAAGAGGGCATTTGGCCGCCTTCGAATCCTCTTTTTTGAGAATTACCCGAACGTTGTCCTTCACCATTATGTCCACGGCAAGAAGTTTTACCGTGGCCTGAAGCTCTGCCTCTGCCTACACGTTTTGAGCTTTTGGTTGCTCCTTCAGCAGGTCTTAAATCTTCTAATGTTATTCTGTCTGCCATTTTTTATATTACCTTTCATTAATTTTTCATATTACCCGATTGTTTATGCCTTTATCTTCCATCGGTAAGAAGACAGTCTCAAACATAAATGTTATTTTACAATTTCTACAAGATGGGGAACTTTATTTACCATTCCCATAATAGTAGCACTGTTAAAATGTTCAACTACATCATTTGTTTTTTTTAGACCCAAAGCTCTTACGACTTTAATCTGGTCTTTTGTAGAGCCAATCAAGCTTCTTTTAAGTTTGATTGAAACTTTTTCCAATTTATCTTTAGTCATTGTTATTTCCCTTTATTATTAATTTTGTACCGTGTGCCGGATTATGCATTGAGCATTTCTTTCAGACTCAATCCTCTGTTTTTGGCAACATCACCAAATGTTCTCAAAGATTTTAAAGCTTCTATTGTAGCGTTTGCTGCATTAAGAGGAGCTTTTGAACCGAGTGATTTACTCAGAATATTTTCAATACCTGCAAGTTCAAGTACTGCACGAACAGCACCGCCTGCAATTACACCGGTACCTTGAGAAGCAGGTTTTAACATTACACTGCCAGCACCTGAATTTCCGACAATCGGGTGAGGAATAGTTGTCTTAAATATAGGTACTGTAATAAGATTTTTTCTGCCTTCTGCTATAGCTTTTTGAATAGCAATAATAACTTCAGAAGCTTTTGCACAGCCGACGCCTACCTGGCCTTTTGAATTTCCGACAACTACAATTGCTCTAAAGCTGAGTTTTTTACCGCCCTTAACAACTTTTGTTACACGTCTGATTTGTACTACTCTTTCTTTCCATTCAGACTGAGGAGCTTCAACTGTTTCTATTTTTCTTTTTTTATTTTTAGCATCTTTTTGGCCTTTGCCGCGTCTTGCAGTTTTAGGTTGCTCTGCTGTTTCCACAGCTTCTGCGGTTTGAGCATTTTCTTCAGTATCGGCAGCTTCTGCCGCTTTTTTAGTTTCTTTAACCTCAGCAGCAGCTTCTTCTTTTGCTTCGTTAACAGCTTCTACAGCTTTAACTTCTTCTGAATTTTCTGTGCTTTGGAGATTTTCTTTAGATTCTTCCACGTTTCTAAACCTTTCTTAGTTTATTATCTTCAACTTATATTTTGACAATTAATACAACA
>CASDVD010000087.1 GCA_949284155.1 uncultured bacterium
AAGCATAATAAGTTTAAACAGGGGAAAGAACACTTATTAAACCACTTTTTTATAAAGTGGTTTTTTTTTATAAAATTTGACAGAAAAAAAGATATAAGGGATTATAGTTTAATGAAGAAAATTCTTGCTGTTCTACCTAATAGCATTGCAGGCAGTTTGATAGTACGGGGATTTGCCTCCGGCTTTAGAGCTAACGGTTTTTATGTACTTGAAAAAGACTTTCGAAAACTCACGGCAGAAGAAATATCGCTTTTCAAACCTGATATGATTTTCGGCTATGATTACGGATTCTTAATGTCTGATGATATAGAACTAAAAGAATTTATAAAAAACTATTCAAAAAAATGCCGTCTGGTACACTATTTCGCAGACGAACCGGACGGAAGATTTGCATATGTTGACAAAAAAGAATTATACGAAGAATACAAAACTCTGAATGCAAAAACATTTTTGTGGGACAAAGATTTTTTGTCTCAAATTGATAACTCCGAATTTCTCCCGCTCGGGGTTAACACAAAAGCATACCGCATAGAACCGGTAGACAAAGAATATATTATCTCTTTTGTAGGAAGGCCGTTGACAGACAAAAGACAAAAAATTCTGGCAGCGTTGATAAAGCATTTTGGGAAAAAATTAAACATATTCTCTTATGAAAAACATTTTTTGCAGAGTCTGGATGATATGAAAAATAAGATGCTGCTGGATGAAACCGAAATGGATATATATAAAAGCACCTACAGAGGATATTTGCGAACAGAAAAAGAATTGGCACGGGTATATCAAAGTTCACTTGTTAACATTAATATAACATTACAAGGAACCTCCAGCCTGAATTACAGAGTATTTGAGGTTCCGGCCAGCTACGGTTTTTTGATAACCGATTATGTAGAAGATTTAGAAAAAAACTTCCATATCTCACGGGATTTGGAAGTCTACCGCAGCATTGATGATTTAATTGATAAAACAGAATTTTATATAAAAAATCAAGATATCGCAGAAAAAATAGCTGTATACGGTTTTTCAAAAGTAACAAAAAAACATTCCTACACGCCACGAGCGGATATGCTCTTAAGAGCGTGTAAATTTAAATAATAAAAAAGAAATATACAACAATAACGGAGAATAAAAAATGATTGAAACATCAAAAATAAATATCAAAGCTGCTGATAAATTGCTGAAACTGCCCAAATATATTTTTGCGGAACTAGACGAATGGAAAGAAGAAGCCAGAAAAAAAGGAATAGATTTGATAGATTTAGGCATAGGCAACCCTGACGGAGCCACGCCCGCACCGGTTGTAGAAGCAGCTTTAAAATCAATTCAAGACCCCAAAAGCCACGGTTATCCGAGTTTTAGAGGAAAAATAGAATTCCGTCAGGCGATAGCAGACTGGATGAAAAGGCGGTACAATGTAACAATTGACCCGTATACAGAGATTCAGACCTTGATTGGCGAAAAAGAAGGTCTCGCCAATGTTGCCATGGCATTCACTAATCCGGGTGATATAAACATAGTTCCCGACCCATATTATCCTGTTTTATCAAGAGGAACCTGGATTGCCAGCGGGGAAGTGTTTCATGTTAAATTAAAAAAAGAGAATAACTTTTTACCTGACTTAAATGAAATACCGGAAGAAATTGCCAAAAAAGCAAAGATTTTTTTCATAAACTACCCTAATAACCCGACAGCGGCAATAGCACCAATGGAATTTTTAGAACGTGTAGTTGATTTTTGCAGAAAATACAGTATTCTGCTCATATCAGATATGGCCTATGGAGAGGTTGTCTTTGACAACTACAGACCTATAAGCATTTTTGAAGTAGAGGGAGCGAAAGATGTCGCAATCGAATTTCACTCTTTCTCCAAGACTTTTAACATGGCAGGCTGGAGAGCAGGCTTTGCAGTAGGAAAAAAAGAATTCATTGATATAATTTATGCAATGAAATCCAACATTGACTACGGAACATCCACATTAGTCCAAGATGCAGCAATCAAAGCACTGACAATGCCTTATGAATATGTACAAAAAATTATGGACGAATACGATGAGAGACGTGAACTGATTGCACAAAACATGACAGAACTGGGCTGGGATGTATACAGAACACCTGCAACTATGTATTTTTGGTTAAAAATTCCTAAAGGCTACACCTCAAAAGAATGGTGTAAAATGGTTTTGGAAAAAACAGGAGTAGTATTCACCCCCGGCATAGCCTTCGGGGATATGAGCGATGATCATTTCCGTTTTTCTATTGTGCAGTCTGAAGCACGATTAAAAGAAGCCTTTAGAAGAATGAGAGAAGCCGGAATAAAATTTTCTTAAAAGTCTCTTAAAAATTTTTATAAAAAGATTTTTATATATCGATATTTAATGCTAAAATAAAAAAGGAAAATATTGGAGGAAACATGTTACAATATATTTTTGCAATACTAATCGGTTACTTAATAGGCTCTATCCCGACAGGATACTGGCTGGTAAAATGGAAAACAGGCCAGGACTTAAGAACAATCGGCTCGGGCTCAACAGGAGCAACTAATGTAAAAAGAGTTCTCGGAACAAAATGGTTCTTTCTGGTTATGCTGCTTGATGCAATAAAAGGTGCATTAGCTATATGGCTGGTTATAAATTATGTTCCGGGCCACAATATTGTATACGGTACATTGCCTGTTTTAGCAGCGGCAAGCGCCCTGGTCGGCCACAGCAAATCTGTCTTTCTTAAATTTTCAGGCGGAAAATCGGTTGCTACATTCATTGGTACTTTACTTGCCATTTATTGGCCGGTAGCTGCTATTGTCGCAGTTGTATGGGGTGTTTTGACTTATATTACAAAATACGTTTCGGCAGGCTCTATAATTGCTGTTTCTATATCACCATTGTTAATGTATCTTTTTGATCAGCACACCATATTCATTCAATACACATCAGTTGCGGCTTTATACATTTTGTGGCTGCATCGTGACAATATCAAAAGATTGACAAACGGTGAAGAAAACAAGGTAAGATAAATGTTTGAAGGATTCAGAGTAGTCCCGAAAATTCCGGTAGATAATAAAGAAATACTGTCTCTTGTTTATACTCCGGGAGTAGGCTCTTCTTGTCTTAAAATAAAAGAAAATCCTGAAATGGTGTCTATTCTGACAAACAAAATCAACTCCGTTGCGGTACTTTCTTTTGACTATGAAAAATCACTCAAAAGAGCTCTATTTCTGAAAAGTACATTGCTAATTGATGCATATCCTTTTTGTATCAGCCCGGAAGCAACAAAAGAGGATATAAAGTTTGTTGTGCAAAATATAGAAATAAACTTTTGCGGTATCGATTTAAGTTTAATTTCAGATATAGTCGAAAATATAGACTTCAACATTGATATACCGGTGCTTAAAGGCACTGTCGAGAATATAAAAGAATTCTTTGGCGCAATCTCCAGAAATGTTTTTATGCCGGACATCTCTACACAGCTTAAAGATGAAAATACAGCTGAAAAATCTTTGCAGCTGCATGAACTGGCCGGAGGCGTCATTGAAACGGAACTTACAGAATCGAAAAGAAGAAAGCCGCTCGCAATAATTTCTGACGGAACATCTGTGCTTGGTTTTGGAAATATAGGAGCAGCTGCCTCCATACCGGTTCTTGAAGGAAAAACTGCGTTGTATTCAGAGCTTGCGGATGTTGACGGTATAGTACTGGCACTAAACACCCAAAAGCCTGCTGAAATAATCAAAATCATAGAACTATTGAAAAATTCTTTTAGCGGTATTCATTTAGAGGACATCGCAGCTCCCGAGTGTTTCATCATAGAAAAAACACTTATTAACTCTTTAAATATCCCAGTTTTTCACGATGATCAGCATGGTTCCGCAATAATAGTCTTAGCCGGGCTTTTAAATTCTCTTATTCTTGAAAATAAAAATATTGAGACAACAAAAATAGTAATTAACGGTGCAGGAGCCGCAGGCAGCGCAACTGCACGGCTTTTGATTTATGCAGGGGCAAAAAATATACATATGTGTGATATACACGGCTCTATCTATAAAGGACGACCCGAAAATGATGAAAATCTCGAAGAGTTATCGCAATACACAAATTTAGATATTAAAAAAGGCTCTTTAAAAGACATAATTAAAGGTGCAGATGTCTTTATAGGGCTTTCCAGAGGAAATCTTTTAACTGATGAAATGGTTAAATCAATGGCGCCGTCACCAATAATTTTTGCATTGGCAAATCCGGTGCCTGAAATTATGCCGGAGCAGGCAGAAAAAGACGGTGCATATATTGTAGCAACAGGAAGAAGTGATTTTCCGAACCAAATCAATAATTCACTTGCATTCCCCGGACTTTTTAAAGGAGTGCTGGACGCAGGTGTTACCAGAATAACTGATGAAATAAAACTGGAATCAGCTCTGGCGATTGCCTCTTTGGTAAGCAAAGAAGAACTGGCACCTGACAAAATAGTACCGGACGGGCTGGATTACAGGGTAACAAAGCTTGTCACTGATACAATAACAGAAAAATTTTCCC
>CASDVD010000088.1 GCA_949284155.1 uncultured bacterium
CGGCATACTTGAATCCCGCAAAATTCAACCTGTTCCATAAAACGACGAAAATAATGCCCAAGTTTTTCAAACAATTCAGCGTTTTCCATTTGTTCCAGTTCATCAGCAATTTCACCAAACGGTGTTCTGCTAATTTCCATGACAATATCTTCTTTACGTTTGAAATAAACATAAAATGTACCTTTTGCGACTCCGGCTTTTTTTGTAATATCTTCAACATTTATTGCATTAAAGCCTTTTTCTTTAATAAGTTCCAGTCCTGCTGATATAAGCTTCCGTTTCGTTTCAATGGCAGATTTTTGTCTTTTATTCATAAAATACTCCTGATTATAATGATAGTATAATAAACGTATGACCACAAGTCAATGACCGATAGTCACAGTTTGAATTTGGTCATTATGTTACAAAAGCAGAACAAAAGGAACATATTTTCAACTACAAATTTAATATGCAGGTATGAACGAATATATTGGCATTAATGAAACAGCAAGAATTAAAGAGCTTAAAAGCACCGGTTCCGCTTAAAAACAAGATAAATTTTGTATCAGAAAATGCGAGATTAGAGCTGGCTTTTTTATGTATAATAAGCAGAAGGGCTTCAAGTCATGAAAAATGAAATAAAAATTTTTGAACAAAATAATATTCGTTCAGTTTTTGATGCTAAAATCACGGGTTTATCAAATCCTGCAAGCTCATTTATATTTAAGACAATAAATTAATAATTTAAACAGTTGTGTATATTTTCTTTTGGTAAAAACATAAAACCTGTAATCATTGGCGAAGATTCTTTTTTACCGCCTTGTTCCAGCCATTTTTTCATAATATCATTTTTACTTTCATCTGAAAATCTAAAGCCAAGTTTATAATAAAAACCTGAAGGCGATGTTTTTCCGTCTATAATATCAGATTGCAAAGTTACACGCCCATTGGTTCTTGAATCTTGTAAACTCATAGTTACAATTTTTTTTACAGCATCCTTTCCCTGTCCTTTTCCATGTGAAAAAAGATGAGATATATAATAAGATGGTTTAATTATTTGAATCGTCTCCCAGTGTGCAGGTTTTTCCGGAATCTTTTTTTTCAAAAGTCGTGAAAAATGTTCAGGCTCAGTTTCAACAAAAAATTTTTCAATATTAACGTAGTCTTCAGGTAGTTTTCCAAATACAACAATTTTTGAATCATCAAAATGAAAATTGCATTCACAAGTTCTGATAAATGAATCTTGCTGCATATTCATTTCTATTGTTGAAATTGGTTTTGATTGTTTTTGTGTAATTTTATTTGCAGTTTTAAAATTTAATGCAAAACTTTTTATTAATTCTAACTTTCCCATATATTATTAAAAACAATTTTAAATTCAAAGTTTCCTAAATTAAGATAAAATTAATCATAAAGAGATATAACTATACTCAAATTAATTAGAGTGCAGCATGCAGGCTGTACTAAATCATTGACTTAGCGTAGCCTGCATGCTGAAACATAAATAAATGTTCTTTGCTTTAAACATTAATTTTAGTTGGAAAGCTGATAGTATAAGTAGGAATTTTAATAGTCTATTCTTTCCAGTTTAAAAATAACAGGTCTTGTGCCGTCATTGCAGCAGGTTATCATAACTTTTTCATCGTTTGTCCAGCCGTTCATTATAGAACCGCCTTGAAGTGCCGCATATACATATCTGCTTATACAATCCCAGGCTTCAGAACAAAATTTGCCATGCATCATTCTGAAAAAATCGTTGTTATCGACAATAAATTCTTGTCCTTCTTCAAAAAATTCGCATTTGCCTGATTTAGGGTTAGCAAGATATTTTTCCTGCAAATCTGTATAGCATTCTCTTTTTAATACCGTAATTTTACATTTATGTTTCATTTTCCCCTACTGCTCCTTTATAACTTTTTCAGTATAAATTACATCATACCAACGATTAAATTTATATCCGCATTTACTACATTTACCAATTTGTTTAAATCCTAAACTTTTGTGGAATTTTTCGCTGTCAATGTTTAAATATTTGTCCTCTTTTTCTTGTGTTGCTACAAGAGCATAAACATTTGTTATTCCGTTGGTTTTTAATTTTTGCTCCAGCGTATCATACAATAGACTGCCAATACCTTTTCTTTTATAGTCTTTATCAATATAGATACTTAATTCTACAGAATACTTGTATGCTTCCCTTTCACCAAAAGGTGAGGCATAAGCATAACCGACTATTTTATTATCAATCAATGCTGCATAATAAGGATATTTTTCAAGGGTTTTGCGAATTCTGTATTTAAATTCATCAAGTGTCGGAACAGTATATTCAAAAGAAATTGCGGTATTAAGAACATAATACGCATAGATTTCTAAAATACTCTCAGCATCATCAACGGTTGCAGGTCTTATTGTAATATCTTTCATATTTAGATATTAACATAAAATTTTTGTTACTCATTCAACCGCATATACAAAATCGGATAAGGGTTGCCTTGTTCATCGATTTCAGACCTCTTGTAAGCCTTAAAACCAAGATGTTCATAAAAGCCTTTTGCTTGCGGATTTTGTTCATTTACAGTCAACTCATTTATTGAAAAATTTTTAATTCCGTATTCAATAAGTTTTTTGCCGATACCTTTACCTCGTTTTTCAGGTGACACAAAAAGCATTTCGAGCTTTTGTCCTTCAATTCCCATAAAAGCAACCGGCATACCATCTTCTTGAGCAACCACAAGTTGAGAAATATTTTTCAGTGCATCCGGCAGAAATTTATCTTTAATATTCAATATTTCACTTTCCGGCAAAAACAGATGTGTCGCCCTGACTGATTTTTCCCAAATCTCCAAAAGAGCATTGATTAGAAACTCTGTTCTTTCTGATACATCAATTATTTTCATTCAGGTATTTCCTCATATTATCAAAGTATTTTATTATTTTGCAAGGATTTCCGGCTGCTGAGCAACTGCCGGAGATTAAACGGCCTACGACACGCCTGCACACGATTATGCTGTTTTTTCCGATTGCCGCACAGAAAGATTATTGTAACCTCCATGGCGTAAATCTGGGAATCCACATAGGCACATTTTTTTTATATTTTCTGTAATCATCTCCAAAATTATTTTCAAGCTGCCTTTCCTCAAAAACATAAAAATAAATGTTATTAATAACAAAAAATAAAATTACTAACCATAATATCTGAACAGCATTAAAAAGGAAATATTCTGCTGTCAGAATTAATAGAACACCAATAATCATAGGGTTCCTGACATAACAGTACGGGCCTTCTACAACAAGTTTTTGGGGCGGATTCCACGGTGCTAATGTACCTTTTCCGACATTATTAAACAATATCATTGTCCAGATTGCGAGAAATAAGCCGGCTATAAGCAAAAAAATCCCAATAATTAAAAAAACTTTATCAGGCATTTTGTAGTGGTAATTTGAAAAATATAATATACAAGCCGGAATAACAACAGCCACATTGAACGGTAATATTAATATGCTTTTCATCCACTCAAACATATAATAAGTATAACATACATGATAAATTAAAATCCGGACAACAATGTAGGTATAAATATGTATACGCTCTGTTTGTCAGGCTTTTATCTCATCATGTACAAGCCCGAAATCTAAATATCTATGCAAGGTTAGGTTAATTCGGCATTTTTAATAAATAAACAGTCCTTGCAGAAAAACTTAAATAATTCAAATCATTCGTATAGATTCAAATATATTTTAGCCGCATACGTAATAACAATTGGCTTGATGCAAGAAGTTTATTCAAAATCGAAAACAGAACTTTAATTTCTGCAATTATTGAATTAAACAAGTGGAGCACGAAATATTTAAAAAGAAAAAATATACCGTGTGCCTATAAAGGTAATCCGGATTAAACACAATTTGCCAAAAGAAGACCACTTGACAAATATACCCCAACAGGGTATCATGATTATATAATTAGATACCCCATTGGGGTATAATAAAAAGGAGGCTAATATGGCTAAATGTTCGAATCCACATTGCAAATGCATTAACTGTACATGCGGTGACAATTGTACTTGCACTGAGGACAAATGTAATTGTCCGCCGGAGTGCAATGAACCTCCTAAAAAATAGAATATTATTTTAGGATTAAGGGACAGTTTTTCTGTCCCTTTTTTATGTATAATGAAAATA
>CASDVD010000089.1 GCA_949284155.1 uncultured bacterium
CTTTTTATTAGCAGCATTGATAATAACCGGAGCCAACAGGTTAATTGTAGATTTTTCAGGCATATTATTCGGAATAGTAACAATATTTAGAGAAATCAAAGATTCAGCAGATGTCAACTCCAACAACTCAGCTTTGTCATCAGGAATTTCATATTCATATTCAATCCCAAAAACAGCAGGCAGACCAACCGGAAACGCCAGCGATGGTTCATCAACCGACTGCAGCCATTTAAAGATAGAATTAGGCTTATGTTCTACCAGTACAAATTTTTTATACTCATCATAACCGACAATAGGTTCTACAAAAGTAAATATAAGATTTTCATCAATATTTATTTCACCAAAACGTGTAGTTTCCAGTTTCAAACTTCCTCCTCCGTTAAAAATTAGTATGTAGACATACCGCCATAGTTCAAGTCCGAAGACATATTATTCATCAACATTGTTTGAATAACTTCCGGAGAAATCTTATTGCCGTTTTGGCTGCTCATCAAAAGCATAGGCAGCATATTCATCTGAGGATTAGAATTATTACCAAGCAGCATGTTCATTTGAAGCATTTCCGGATTCATATTCTGATATGAATTCATTCCATTCAAAGGATTAAATCCTATTTTCGCAAGAGTTTTAACCGCTTCCGCAATCTCATCATTTGTCGGCATTTCTGATTTTAAATTTGTTTGTTTATTAATATTGTTTTTAATTTTATCAAGTTTCTTTTTATTCAAATCAGCCTGAACACTATTTCCATAAAATTTATCAGATTTAATAAACTTATCTAAATCAGTTTCTTCGGCACCTTCAGGCTTACAGCCCTCTTTACCTTCCAAGCATTTAATACCCTTTCCTGCATTATCAACAAGAACAGCAACATTATTCAGGCTGATAACTTTATTGTATGCATCTATAGCCTCATCGGTTTTTCCCAGCTGAGTATAGGCAAGAGCCTGATAATAATATGCAAATGCATTTGAGGGATCTTTGCGTATAATATCTTCAGTATCCTGCAAACAGCCTATATAATTTTTAGTTTTATATTTATTAATAGCCTGTTTTATCTGAGCGTTACTAACCTGTGCACTATATGCAGTCAATGAAGAAGCCAAAAAAGCTATAAGTGTCATGCTTAAAATCAGTTTTTTCAATTTCATTACCTCTATTTATCCTTATTAAATCCTAACTTATTTTTAATACTAAATTTATAATCGTCAACATTATTTATTATATATTATAAAGCGAAAAATTTCCTAATGTGTTTGGTCTATTAGTATTCATAAATTGCATTGACAATCTTGTCCTCTAACATTTTCACTTCCTGAACCGGCGCATCAAAGTTCTGGATTAATATTGCAAAACTATACTTCGTACCGTTTTTTGCGGTAACGTAACCGGTAAGGGAGCTGACGCCGCTCATTGTGCCTGTTTTTGCTCTCAGGAATCTGCTTATATTTATAAGCCGGTCAGACAGTGTTCCTTCTATTGGTTTGGGCAGGAGCTGTTCATATTCCTCAAAATTTTTGTCATTATAAATTTTATGAAGAGCTTCACTCATCCATGAAGCCGTAATTAAATTATTTCTTGATATACCGCATCCGTCAACTATCAAAGGAGGTTTCGATTTAAGCCCCGAGTATGAATCTTTGAACAAATCAATTCCTCTTGCTGTTGTACCCTGCGCTTTAAAAAACTTAGCACCGCCTGCTTTTAGCAATAATTCCGCATATAAATTATTACTGTCTTTTAAAGCAACTGCAATCAAATCGCTTAACTCATCACTCTCTACTGAGGCAATCGGTTTTAAAGTACGTAAAACAGGTGCAGTTTTTATATTACCGGAATATTTCACGCCCGCTTTTTGCGCAGCTTCCTTTAAACACGTAATAAAATACCGCTCAGTATTATCAACGGGAATCATAACAGACACAGGTTCCTTTATTGAGCCTGAGAAAAGGGTTGTATCAGAAGATTGCCAAGGCTGGCGTGAAACAGAAAATTTATTTTCATCTCCTGCCGACAACATATTCACAAGAACAATTGAATACCCGGAACAATTTTTAATTTGGGGCAAACCTGCATTTGCAGCCGGAGAAATATCCACTTTAATCATGTTGTTGTTAATGGTATAAGGAGAATATTTAGGGAAATAACTGCTCGCATCATCATCCCACATCCAGCCTATGCCCCATTCAATATAATCCGTAGCAGATGAATCTATTACAATATCATTAACAGGCCCTTTATTATTTTTCAACAATTCTGTCAATTTTTGGGTAGTAAAACTCGGGTCGCCGGAAAGCTTTATGTAAAGATTGTTTTTTTTATCTTTATAAAGATAAGTTGTAAATTTATAATCAGCACCTAACAAATCATATACGGGTTTCATTGTAAAAGCTTTCAGCGCAGACGCAGGATTCATTAATTTGTCCTGATTATACTTAAACACTTCATTTCCGTTTTTAGCATTTCTGACAGACACTGCAATTGTAGATGTATTGTTCAAATTAGATTTTTTTATTACAGATTCTATTTTATCCGCAGCTTTAACTTGCATTGCAGCCAGTATTAATACAAAAAAAGCAGCTGACATCAACTTAAAAATTTTATTCATATATGCTAATCTCCTTAACTTGAAATTTTTCATTCCGTCTGTCGCCTAACAGGGGGAATTCTTTTCTCAACTTTCTCAATTTATACAAATCCAATTCAGTATAAATGCAGCCCTCTTCCTGCCCGAGTTCATCAAGAACATCACCCCAGGGCGATATAACCATCGAATGTCCCAGGTTATATTCATCACCGGAAATTTTACCGGTCTGATCAGCTGCAAGCATATAACACTGGTTCTCTATTGCCCGTGATTTTTGCATAATTTCCCAATGCATAAGCTTATTTCGCCCCCAAGCAGCAGCAGAAATGAGTATTTCCACACCGTTACTCACATATTCTCTGAACAATTCAGGAAACCTTATATCATAACATACAGAAAGCCCTATTTTTGTATACCCAAAATCCAAAACAACCAAACTGTCACCTTTGCTGACATGCTTTTGTTCTTCAGAACCTATATGCGAAAAAAGATGCATTTTATCATACTGAGCTATTATTTTACCAGCAGCAGAAATAACCGGCATAGTGTTTTTATATAAATTGTGCGAGTCTTTTCTGATATATGAACCGCCGAGAACTACGCTGTTATGTTTTTGAGCTACGTATTTTAAAAAGTCCAAAGTTTCCGAATCATTTTCATGCTCAGCCGCAGTTTCAAATTGTTTGCAATCCCAGCCCACTGCCCAAACTTCAGGCAGCAATATCAAGTCGACTGATTTATCCTCATATGGTTCAATCAATTTTTCGACATTATCAAAATTTGCTTTTTTATTATTCAGGATTGCATTATTCTGAACAATTAAAACTTTCATTTATACTCCTTAACAGGCTAAATTATATTACAAAATAAGATATTATTCTCAAATTTAACAATTTTAACAGTTTGAATTGTGTTTAAAAGAGATTTATCCATCGAGTCAATCAACACATTTAAATAATTTTTAGTTACTCCTTTTAACAAACCGCTTTTTTTATCAGGATGCTTTTCAATAAGTACCTGCGATGTAGTATTTAAATTTCTTTGAACAAAAGATTTATTCTTATAAACGGCAACATCTTTAAGCAGGGCAGCCCGATTCTTTTTCTCCGATAACGAAAGATGACCCGGCAATTTTTCTGCCGCAGTGTTTTTTCTCAAAGAATAAGGAAAAACATGAATATTAGACAAACCGGAAGCCTTAGCATTGGTTAAAGTTTCCAGAAAATCGTTTTCGCTTTCACCCGGAAATCCGACTATTATATCACTTCCTATATAAGGCAAAACAAATTTGCTGTTCAATTCCTCTATCAAATCCATGCACACAGATACACTATAGTGTCTGTTCATATTTTTTAGTGTTTTATCACACAATGACTGCAAAGAAAGATGAAAATGCGGACAAAACTTCTCCGATGAGGAAAGAAATTCTGTTAAATCTTTGCCAAGTTCTAATGGATTTAATGAGCCCAGTCTGTATCTTTTAATATCAGTTTTTTCAATTTCATTAAGCAAATCTTTCAAAGTATGTTCAATATCCTCGCCCCATTGACCTATATGTATTCCGGTCAAAACAACTTCTTTTAATCCGATTGAACAGAAAATATTTATCTGCTCAATAATATTTTCTATTGAATTACTCCTGCTGTTTCCTCTGGCAAAAGGTATTGTGCAATAACTGCAGTAATTGTTGCAACCGTCTTGAATTTTAAGATAGCCCCTCGTCTTATCATATTTATGAACAAACTGATTATTAAATTGATTAACCCCAAATATATCAGTAACTAAACTTTTTCGCTCATTCAAAATATCTAAGATTCGAAATTTGTCATCATTTCCTGCAAAAATATCAATATAAGATAATTCTTTTATAAAATCCTCTTCAATCAGTTGAGCAGTACAACCGGTAAGCACCGTTAATATATCAGGATTAACATTTTTTACATGTCTCAAATGCCTGAATGCCTCCTCATCGGAATTCGAGGTGACAGAACAAGAATTCAAAATATAAATGTCGGCATCTTGTATTTTTTTTACTTCAACATACCCGGCTTCGATTAATTTTTCTTGTATAATAGCCGATTCCAGCTGATTAGTTTTACAGCCGTGAGTTTTTATTACAAATTTTTTCATATTTTACTTCAAACAAGTTTACAATCTTTTCATATTTTAAACAAAATTTTTACTTACATAGTATAATGTAAATATAAAGTTATGGGTATGCAGATAACAAAACTGAATATCAACACTTCATCGGGAATTCAATCATTTAAGTCCGAAAAAGAGCCGTCCGGAAAAAATAATTATGATGAAGATTTAAAAATTGCAACTGAATTTGCAAATCTTTCCGATGCAAATCTTTTGAAAATGTCAGCCCAAGAACCTGTTAAAAGCTTTAGGAAAACATCAAAAGATTTACTAAAAACAATGCTCGTTGCGGTTCCGCTTGTAGATATAGCAGCAAGCGGACTTACCAAAAAGGGTAATTTATCCTCCAAAATAAAACAATCCGCAATGCAAACAGGACGCTGGGCAGCAATTCTCGGCTCACTGGGTGTTCTATTTACAGCAAAAAGAGCTGTTAACAGCCGCTCTGAAGAAATGGATAATATTAATAAAAACCACCCGATACTTGCACTCGGTATGGACTTTGCTGCTATGATGGCAATGTATTCCGGTATTATGGCATTGAAAAATTCTTCGGTAGAATTTGTAAAAGATAACTTCACTAAAACCGTTTCCGAATTTAATAAAAAGCTAATAGAACCTGCCAAAACAGCATTAAATAATTCTTACTTAAATAAACATCTGATTCTTCCGGCAGAACAAAAAATCTACAAGCATGCTAATAGCAAAGGCCGGGGACTCTCCATATTTGCTTCACTGTTAGCGCCAACTATTTCAATTGCAGCTCTGGCTAAAGGATTTGTTGAAGCAAAAAACACAAAAGAAAAAATCAGTACCAATTATCAATTTTTAAAAATGGCTCAAGAAACAGTAAGAAATGAGTTAAATAATAAAAAAGATATATAATATTTTTCATACCGTTATACAAGAGCCATGGACTTTATAAAAACAAAACTACCAGCAAGAGCCTACAGAACCGGCTCCGCATGTTTTACCGTCAATCCACACAGCATATTCCAGTTCTGTATTTTTAAAGTTTGTACCTTTAATTACGGCGCCTTGTAAATTGGATTCTTCTAAGTCAGCTCTTTCAAAATTTGCATTGGTCAAATTAGCGTATTTTAAATTTGCTTTTTCAATATCAGCTCCTGTGAAATTTGCTCCGGTAAGATTTGCTTTTTCGAAATTTACGCCATCAAGCGAAGCACCTTCAAAATTAAATCCGGAAAGATTTTTGCCGGAGAAGTCGGCATCTTCAAAATTTGCATTTTTGTAGTCCTTGATTTCCGGATTAAAAACCGTACGTTCATCATCATCCGCAAGAACAGGTGAAAACATTAGTGCAGCTAAACATAAAAGGATACAGTACTTTTTCATAATTCTTCTTCCTCTTTTTTCTTTTCAGGCAGAATTTTTCCAACATATTGGGATACAGATATAGAAAAGGCCAGCCGGTCTTCTTTATCATTTGGAATAACAACTGCCGTAGTAACCGAAGTAGTTGGTTTCGGACGAATCTTAAGCCCGGCTGCCAATGCGCATCCTGAATCGCTTCTCGACATCCAATCCGCAACTACCCTTAATTTATTTGGAATTATAGTTTGATCAATACCCAGCATGACACCAAGATTATC
>CASDVD010000090.1 GCA_949284155.1 uncultured bacterium
AATTTGCGTCACTAGCTCAGTAGGTAGAGCACTCCCCTTTTAAGGGATAGGTCCCGCGTTCGAATCGCGGGTGACGCAAATTTTTTTATTTATTTTTCCTTTCTGAAAATAGTTTAGGAAACTGAAAAATTCAGCCCGATTATGAAACAGTCAGGTTGAAATAAATTCAGTACTTTATAGATTTTGAATTTAGGTCTGTAGTTTTTAACTTATTTTAACTTATTTAAATTCCGGATAAAATTTACATTTTCCGCTTTTTATAGCCGTTATAATCAAAAAGTCTGTTTTAAGATTCTCGCAGCCGCTTGTTGAAGAGCTGTTTTCTGATTTTACTACAGTACATGTTCCCCTTTTTGCTGTTCCTGCTTCTATAGTATTATAGCTGCACTCATATTTTCCGTAATCTTTTTGACCTACAGCTTCAAAAATTTTATCCGCATTTGCAGCAAGTACCGGAATATTGCTGAGATAAAAAGAAAATAACGTTAATGCAAAAATTGTATTTTTCATGATAAAACTCCTCTGATATATTTTAGCATACCGGCTTGGCTGCATACAAATAAATTTATACAATTATTTAGTTCTAAATCAGCATACTTTTTAGATATTGACCGGTATATGATTGTTCACATTTTATAATTTCTTCAGGAGTGCCTTGAAAAATGACATTGCCGCCCATGTTGCCGCCTTCAGGGCCTAAATCAATGATATGATCCGCAATTTTTATTAAGTCAAGGTTATGTTCAATTATAAGTATAGTGTTGCCGGCATCTGCAAGTTTGTTAATTATTTTGATTAGTTTGTCCAAATCATACCAATGCAGGCCGACTGACGGTTCATCGAGCAGATAAAGTGTTTTTCCCGTGGCTTTTTTATTTAATTCTGCTGCAAGTTTAATTCTCTGGGCTTCACCGCCGGATAGAGTGGTAGCGCTCTGACCCAGTTTTATATATCCGAGACCGACATCGTAAAGAGTTTTTAATCTTGATTTTATTTTAGGTATGTTTTCGAAAAATACATAGGCTTCAGCTACCGTCATATTGAGTACGTCAGAAATAGTTGCGCCTTTGTATTTTACTTCAAGTGTTTCTCTGTTATATCTTTTCCCTTTGCAAACATCGCATTTTACGTATACATCAGATAGAAAATTCATTTCTATTTTTATAACGCCGTCGCCTTTACAAGCTTCACATCTTCCTCCTTTGACATTAAAACTGAACCTTCCCGGCTGATAACCACGCATTTTGGCTTCGTTTGTTTTTGAATATAAATCTCTTATGTGGCTGAATACATCGGTATATGTTGCAGGATTTGAGCGTGGTGTGCGTCCGATTGGGGATTGGTCAATGTCTATAATTTTATCAATATTTTCCCAGCCGGTTATAAGCTCTACGCCTTGCGGTTTAGGTTTATTACCTCTTAGTTCATGCAATGCATATTCCTGTATTAAATCCATCATAAGTGAAGATTTTCCGGAACCTGACACTCCCGTAAGAGCAACTATTTTGCCTAACGGTATATCGAGTGAAATATTTTTAAGATTATTTAAATATGCATTTTTTATATGCAGAAAATGTCCGTTACCCTCTCTTCTTTTTGAAGGAACGGGGATTTGCCTTTCTCCGCTTAAATATTTCCCTGTTATTGAATCTTTAGAGTTTTTTATATCATCAAGAGTTCCCTGTGCGACAACTTTTCCTCCGTGCACGCCGGCTCTTGGGCCTATATCCACAATATAATCTGCATTTTTCATTGTATCTTCGTCATGCTCTACAACAATTAAAGTGTTCCCGAGGTTACGAAGTTTGAGCAGTGTTTTTATTAATCTGTCATTATCTCTCTGGTGAAGACCTATGGATGGTTCGTCAAGAACATAAAGAACTCCGGACAGTCCGCTTCCTATCTGGGTTGCCAATCTGATTCTTTGCGCTTCTCCTCCGGAGAGTGTTCCTGCCATCCGGCTGAGACTAAGATAACCAAGACCTACATCCAACAAGAATCTCAGTCGTGCTCGAATTTCTTCCAGAATCTGCTTTGCTATTTTCATTTCAAAATCTGACAATTCAAGAAATAAGTTTGAAAAGAATTCAAAGCTTTCTGTAATCGGCATATTACAAACGTCAAAAATATTTTTGTTTCTGATTGTTACAGCCAGAGCAAACGGTTTTAATCTGGCTCCTTTACAATCCGGACAAGGTGTAGTTACCATATATTTTTGAATTTCTTCTCTCCAGTATTCTCCGGCGGAATCATTATATCTTTTTTCTAAAAAAGGTATAACCCCGCAAAATCTGGATTTTTTTGTTTCATACCTGTGCGTTCCGAATTTTTGAACCCGAATGTTCACAACGTCAGTGCCGCTGCCGTATAGTATAATTTTTTGTTCTTTATCGGAAAGCTCTTCAAAGGGCTTGTTCATATCAATTCCGTAGTGAGCAGCAACAGACGCTAAAAGGTCATGATAGTATGATGTTGAGGTTTTACTCCACGGGTAAATTGCTCCTTCATTCAAAGATTTTGTTTTATCGGGAACGATAAGTTCCGGTGATATTACGAAATCTGCGCCCAATCCCGAACATGTCGGACAGGCTCCGTAAGGACTGTTGAAACTGAATATTCTCGGTGCTAATTCTTCAAAACTCATGCCGCACTTTGGACAGGCAAGTTTTTCAGAGAAAATCATTTCTTTTGCTCCGACTACATCAACAGTCATTAATCCGTTTGCTTTTTGCAGTGCAGTTTGTGCAGAATCAGCAATTCTTGATTTTGCGGATTCTTTAACTACTATCCTGTCCACAATAACATCGATTGAGTGTTTCTGGGTCTTTTTAATTTCAATTTCTTTTATATCCGTTTCATCTAAATTAAATATTTCCCCGTCAACTCTGATTCTTACAAATCCATCTTGTTTTAAATCATTTATTAGTGAGGCAAATTCTCCTTTTTTTCCTCTTACTATGGGTGCAATAATTTGTATTTTAGTACCTTCAGGAAGCTGTAATATTTTATCTACAATCTCATCAATAGATTGCGGTTTAATTTCATCACCGCATTGAGGGCAGTGGGGAATACCGATACGTGCAAAAAGAAGCCTTAAATAGTCATATATTTCAGTAACCGTACCGACGGTAGATCGTGGGTTGTTAGAAGTGGATTTTTGGTCAATAGAAATAGCCGGTGAAAGTCCTTCTATATATTCAACATCAGGTTTATCCATTTGACCCAAAAATTGTCTTGCATAAGTAGAAAGACTTTCAACATATCGCCTTTGACCTTCTGCAAATATAGTATCAAAGGCAAGAGAACTCTTTCCGGAACCTGAAACACCTGTAAAAACTATCAGTTCATTTTTTGGAATTTCTAAATCTATATTCTTAAGGTTGTGCTGATTTGCACCTTTTATTACGATTTTGTCATTCATTTTTCGATACTCTTTTGCATATATTATTTCACAACAGAATATCATATTCAAATTTCAATAACTGTATCAGTGTTAATGCGATACTTGCCCGAACGACTGTTTGTGCTACAATTAATCATATAGAGATATAACATATAGGGGTAGAGAGTTGAGTCAAAAAAACTTTTTTGAAGACGGAAAAATCGTTCAGGTAAATATAAGAGAAGAGATGAAAAGATCCTATATTGACTATGCAATGTCAGTAATAGTCGGGCGTGCTCTTCCTGATGTAAGAGACGGGTTGAAACCGGTTCACAGACGAATACTTTTTGCTATGAATGAACTGGGCATGACCCCGGATAAACCATTTAAGAAAAGTGCCAGAATCGTCGGTGAAGTTCTGGGTAAATATCACCCGCACGGTGATTCTGCGGTTTATGAGTCTTTGGTTAGAATGGCTCAGGACTTTTCTACAAGATACCAGACAATAGACGGACATGGTAACTTTGGCTCTGTTGACGGTGACTCTGCTGCTGCAATGCGTTATACGGAAGCAAGAATGCATAAGATAACTACGTCTATGCTTGCCGATATAGATTGTGAAACAGTTGATTTTACGCCAAACTTTGACGGTTCGTTGGAAGAACCGTCTGTTTTGCCGGTCAGACTCCCCATGCTTTTATTAAACGGTGTTTCCGGTATTGCCGTTGGTATGGCGACTAATATTCCGCCGCACAATTTATGTGAAATAGTTGATGGTACAATTGCGCTGATTAATAATCCCGATATTACAGTAGAAGGTCTAATGGAGCATATTAAGGGCCCTGATTTTCCTACAGCAGCCACTATAGTCGGACTTTCCGATATAAAGCAGGCTTATGCTACAGGAAGAGGCTCTATTAAAATGAGAGCGGTTTCCGCATTTGAAGAAATTGCGGGTGGTGCTGGCAGACAGGCCAGAACTGCTATTGTTATTACAGAAATTCCTTATCAAGTTAATAAGGCGCAATTAATAGAAAAAATTGCCGAGCTGGTAAGAGATAAAAAAATCGATGGAATTTCTGATATCCGTGATGAATCTGACAGAGACGGCATGCGTATTGTTATTGAACTTAAACGTGACGCAAAACCGGAAGTTGTTAAAAATAATCTCTTTAAATTTACGCAGCTGCATACGACTTTTGGTGTGAACATGCTTGCTCTTGTCGGCAAACAGCCCAGGTTGATGAATCTTTATGAGGTTTTGAATGAGTTTGTCGAACATAGAGTTGAAATTGTTACAAGACGTACAATATTCTTCCTTAAAAAGGCTAAAATCAGAGCTCATATTTTGGCTGGTTTGATAATCGCTTTGGGTAGTCTTGATGAAGTTATTGATTTGATTAAAAAATCTAAGACTACTGATGAGGCCAGAACCGGTTTGATGTCAAGATTCGGTCTTGATGCTGATCAGGCAAACGCTATTCTTGAAATGCAATTAAGAAGATTAACCGGGTTGGAACAGGATAAAATTAAAGAAGAATATGATGAATTGAAAAAGAAAATTGCTGAGTATGAAGCTATTCTTGCTGACCGCCAAAAAGTGCTTGATATAATTAAACAAGAATTGCTTGAAGATAAAGAAAAATACGGTGATGACAGAAGGACACAAATTATTCCCGAAGTCGATGAAATGACAATTGAAGATTTGACTCCAAATCTTCCTATGGCTGTATTTATTACAAGACAGGGATATTTGAAACGTATTTCTCTTGATACTTTTGAACGCCAAAACCGTGCAACAAGAGGCAAGGGCGGAATTAAAACTAAAGAAGATGATGATGTTGAGCATTTCTTTACTGCAATGATGCATGATAAAGTTCTGTTCTTCAGTTCCAAAGGTACAGTATACAGCCTGAATGTATATGATTTCCCGGAAGGCGGAAGACAGGCAAAAGGTTTGCCGATTATAAATGTGCTGCCGCTTGAACAGGATGAACAAATAACTGCTGTTGTTCCGGTAAGTGATTTTAAGACCGCTTCAAACCTAATTATGCTTACTCAAAAAGGTTATATTAAACGAATCGGACTTGATAATTTTGAAAATATAAGAAGAAACGGAATAATAGCGATAGGACTTGAAGACGGCGATAGACTTTGCTGGGTAAAACAGGCTGCTGATAATGACGAGGTTATTATCGGTACAAGCTGCGGCATGGCTATACGCTTCCCTATCAATGATTTACGTCCGCTGGGCAGAAGCGCAAGAGGTGTAACTTCTATGAAATTGAGAGCTTCTGATAATATTATCGGTTGTGATATTGTTCCAAAAAATTACGATGCTGATTTATTGGTTATTACTTCCGACGGTTTCGGTAAACGTTCTAAGCTGTCTGAATTCCGACCACAAAATAGAGGCGGAATAGGTTTGATTGCAACTAAATTTAAATCATCCCAATCCAGACTTGTTGCGTTGACTATAGTTGAAGAAAAAGATGAAATCATGGTCGTAACTCAAAACGGCGTAGTCTCCAGAATCAAAGCGGGATGTATTTCACGTCAGGGCAGACCTGCAACAGGTGTAAGAATACAAAATCTCTCTGAAGGTGATTTGGTCTGTACTGTCAATAAAATTGTTGACCCTGATTCGGATGATGATAAGATAGAAGGTAACATATCTGATAATGAAATAAAAGAAGATAATTCTGTCCAGCAAAGTATATTGGGCGGTTTAACAGAAAATAAAGAAGATACTAAGGAATAAAGGAAAAACAAAATGAAAAGAATTGATTTATTCAAAAAACATCTGGCTGAAAAAAGAGCTGTTAAAATTATTGCAGGTATTGATAATTTTGACATTGAAAATGTAAAAAATGTAGTTACTGCTGCTGAGCAGGCAGGGGCAAGTGCTGTTGATGTTTCTGCTAAAGAAGAAATTATTGAAATGGCTAAAGCTAACACAACATTGCCTGTGTTTGTTTCTTCAATTGTACCTGAGGATTTGGCTATGGCTGTAAAAGCCGGTGCTGATGCAATTGAAATCGGGAATTTTGACGCACTTTATAAAAAGGGTATGAGAATGTCTGCTATTGAAATTCTCGATATTGTTAATGAAACCTTGAGATTAATAGGAAAATCTAAAGTATTCATTTGTGTTACAGTTCCCGGACATATAGAAATTGGTGAACAAATTGCATTGGCTAAAGCACTTGAAGAACTTAATATTGATTTAATTCAGACTGAAGGTGCTGCTACTGTTGAAGCACAAAGTAACGGAGCAAGAGGACTTCTTGAAACTGCGCAGGTTTCTATTGCTAATACGATTGAGCTTGCAAGAAATGTTGAAATTCCTGTTATGACTGCTTCCGGTTTGACTCCTACAACTGTTGCTCTTGCCTTTGCTGCAGGTGCATCTGCTGTTGGCGTTGGTTCTTGTATAAACAAGCTCCGTTCTGAGATAGAAATGATTGCTACTGCTTCTTCTATAGTAGAATGTGCAAAAAGATTTGCTCCTGAAAAAGAAACAGTGAATGCATAATAATTAATTTCTAAATTTAAATAAAAAAAGAGAACTAAAATAGTTCTCTTTTTTTTATTCAATAATTTTCCCGTTAAAAAGTTCTAATATCATTTTTGTGGAATCCGAGTAATTCGTCTCCGATAAACTATTCTCCTCGTTATGCTGCGTAGGATTGAGATTTTCTTGCAGCGCCAGAGCATTTTCTTCTTCAATATCGGAATCAGTAGTTTTTTGTGTCAGTTCCTTTTTTTTTTCTTCCAGAATAGGTTTTATGTTGGAGCTTACCGGCGCATCATTTGCATCGGCAAGTTTTACTGTTATTTTAATATCTTCAACGTTGAAATAAGCAAGTGCGGCTTTTTTAAGCGGTAAATTTTTTGAGTCTTCTTTTGCCTGTTTTACAAATATTTCTTTCATAAAAGAGATAGTAATTTCTTTGTCTGAAATAGATACGGGACGTGATAGGTTGTAGAAAAACATCCGTGACGGTACGCTCTCAATATTCTGTAAAATTCCTCCCCACAGCGCTGACAGGTCAGATGGTGGTTCATTGCCGGATAGAGGTGGCGAAGATGTTTTTGTTTCTTCTGCTGCGTTAGAGATTTCGTGTGTAGATATATCTTGTTTTTCAATTATTTTTTTGATTTCTGTTTTGACAGGTTCTGAATTAGCTGTATTAACTTGCGTCTTGATATTTAGCCTCGGCGCCGGAGCAGAAGCCGGAATATAAGTTGTTTCTCCGGATAATTTTGATTCTAATATTTCGATTCTGTTCAGAAGTTGTGAATAGGTTGAGTATTTAACATTAGAACACAGTTCAATCAGACACAATTCAAGCCACAAATATCTGTTTGTTGTTTCTCTTATTTCTTTTGAGTAAAAAGACAAGCGTTCAATTGTATAGATAAGCTGTTCAATTTCAACAGGTTCAACCTGTTCTCTCATTTTTAAAATATTCTGCTCGCTAAGCTGAGTTAAATCCATGGCAATATTTCTATCAGAGCAATTTTTAACAATCAGCATATTTCTGAAATACATAATAAGATTAGAAATTATCTGGTAAGGTTCATTCCCTTTGTTATATATCTTATCAAGCATCGAAATCGCCTGTTGAGAATTTGAATTCAGCATGCAGCAGCTTAATTCAAAGAGCACATCAAATGATAATCGTCCGAGCATTTCGTTTACGTCATCGGCAGTAATTTCTTTTTGTGCGTCCATTACACTCAGTTGATCCAGCAGTGCCAGCGAGTCTCTCATTCCGCCGGCAGAACTTTTAGCAATAGTAAAAAGAGCGTCTTTTGTGATGTTTATGTTTTCAGCTTTTGATATTTTTTCCAGATGATTAACAATATCATCGGTAGTAATTCTTCTGAAATCGAAACGCTGGCATCTTGAGATAATTGTTTCAAGGACTTTATGAGGTTCTGTTGTTGCAAGAATAAAAATTACATTTTCAGGCGGTTCTTCAAGAGTTTTTAAAAGAGTATTAAATGCTTCAGTTGTGAGCATATGAACTTCATCAATTATGTAAATTTTATATCTTCCGTTTACCGGCACAAATTGTATTTTTTCAAGGATATTTCTTGCATCTTCAACTTTTCTGTTGCTTGCTGCGTCAATTTCTACAACATCAATAGGTGTTGAATTCATAATATCGAGGCAGCTGGGACATTTCCCGCAAGGAGTCAAAGTGGGGCCCTGTGCACAATTAAGAGATTTGGCCAGTATTCTTGCAGAAGAAGTTTTTCCTGTGCCTCTTGGCCCGCACAGAAGATAGGCATGAGAAATTTTGCCGAGTTCTATTGCATTACTCAGTGATTTAACTATATTTTCCTGCCCTATCAAGTCATGAAAGGTTTGGGGCCGATATTTTCTATATAGTGGCAGATACCTTTCTGTCAATATTTTGCTCCCTCTTAATTCCTATAATATAATTATAAATGAAACTTTCGAAAAAGGCGCAATTTATGAACATAATTAAACCTTCTCCACTGAAAAAAAACGCTACTATCGGTTTTTTGAGTATTTCAGGAAATATAACTAATACTGAAAACCTTGATAAGGCTAAAATGTATTTTGAATCGAGAGGGTATAATGTAAAATTTTCAAGTAATATCCTGCTTTCATATAATAGCCGGTGCGGAACTGATAAACAAAGGCTGGAAGCGCTTCATGCTTTTTTTCTTGATGATTCGGTAGATGCAATACTCTGCGTAAGAGGCGGATATGGCTCTATCAGAATAATAAAAGATATTGATTATGATTTAATATTAAAAAATCCTAAAATTTTTGCGGGATATTCAGATATTACTGCATTAAATCTTATGTTCTATAAAAAATCCCGGCTGATGACTTTCAGTTCTCCCATGGCGTATCCTGATTTTCACGATATTGATGAATATAGTGAAAAATCATTTTTTAAGGCATTATCTTATGAGCAAGAGTTCTTGCCTTTTTATGATTCAGCAGTTGTATTAAATAAAGGAAAAACACAGGGCAGGCTGTGGGGTGGTAATCTTGCTACTGTTTCTTCATTGTGCGGTTTGGATTTTGTGCCTGATGAAAAATTTATCTTTTTTGCAGAAGATGTTTCTGAACCTGTTTACAAAATAGACAGAATGATGACTCAGTTAATGAATATTGACAAATTTAGAAATAATCTTGCCGGTATTGTCCTTGGTGATTTCGGCGAAATAGACAATCGGGATTATTTTGATTCTTTTTGGAAAGAATTTTCCGTTCCTGTTAAGTCGGGACTCCTGTTCGGGCATATAAAAAAGAAATTAACTCTTCCCGTAGGTGCATATTGCGAATTTGATACTCAAAAAGATTATGTAAAATTAATATTTTAATAATGTAATAATTTGCCTAAATATCGATGTATATCTAAAATAAAGATAGAGTATTTATACAGGAGGAAAATGGATGAAAAAGTTTATAATATTTGCGGCTTTGGCTGCCGGAGTTTTTTGTTCCGGTTTGATGTCTGATGCGGCTATGTGGGTGAAAGGTGATATAGAATCGATTAGGATTCCGAGAGGAACTACGTTAAAACTGCAAATGGTTGATGCTATTTCGTCAAAAACCGGTTCTGTAGGTGATGAATTTAATGCTATGCTTGTAAATGACCAAATTGTTAATTCTAAAATAGCACTTCCTGCAGGTTCAATCTTTAGAGGTACAATTACAAAAATTGTTCCTTCTAAGAGATTGTCAAGAAGTGCAATTGTTTATATTAATTTTGACCATGTTGTGTCTCCTACGGGACGCCAGGTGCCAGTGGCAGCAGGATTATTCAACTATCCTGATATAACATTGGACGGCGGTATATATGAAGGCGGTAATTACGGATATGCAGTTCAACAAAATTGGGTAAAAACTAAAGATATCGCTTCAAAAGCTATAAACTGGGGTAAGGGTACCGGTGAAAATATGCAGTATCTTTGTACTCCTCTCGGTGCTATCGGTGGTGTAATAGGCGGAGGTGCTTATTTTGTCGGAGATTCTGTCATCGATTTATTCAGAACCGGTAATGCAGTGAATATTCCTCAAGGCACACAAATAGAAGTCTTAACAACACAACCCATAGATTTACCTCTGCACTAATGAATAATATAGAATTTAAAATTGCAGAATTTTTAATTGAACGAAACAAGACTTTGTCAGTTGCTGAATCTTGTACAGGCGGACTGATAAGCTCTGTTTTAACTGATGTGTCCGGCAGTTCTGCTTATACCGGAATAAATTTTGTTACTTATTCAAATTTTGCAAAGCAAAAATATCTCGGTGTATCTGCAGCTACTCTTGAAAAATACGGTGCGGTAAGTCCTCAAACAGCACTGGAAATGGCATTGGGTTTGATAAAAAATACCGGGGCTGATTTTTCACTTTCGACCACCGGTATCGCAGGCCCTACCGGTGGTACGGAGGAAAAACCTGTCGGGCTGATATATATTTGTTCAGCTTCAAAAAACAAGCACAAAATTTTAAAAAAAACAGTGAATTCAAATTTGGGAAGAACACAGATTAAAAGACAGTTTGCTGAATGCGCATTAGAGTTTTTATATGAATTTTTAACCGGAGAAACAAATCATGAATAAAAAAAAGAAAGTTACATTAATACCGGGTGACGGTATAGGTCCTGAAATATCCGCTGCTGTCTGTGATATTATAAGTGCGGCCGGTGTAAATATTGATTGGGATGTGCAAACTGCCGGTGCAGATGTTGCTTTAGAGGAAGGGACTCCGTTGCCTCAGCGTGTTATTGAGTCCGTTAAAAATAATAAAGTAGCTCTGAAAGCACCTGTTACTACACCTATAGGTAAAGGTTTCAGGAGTGTAAATGTTGCCCTGAGAAAAGAATTGGATTTATATGCTAACATCAGACCTTGCAAGAATATAGAAGGAATTAATACTCCGTTTAAAGATGTTGATATAGTAGTTGTAAGAGAAAATACGGAAGATTTATATGCCGGTATAGAAAGGCAAATCGATGAGGATAGTGCGGAGTCTATTAAAATTATTACAAGAAAGGCTTCGGAGAGAATCGTTGATTATGCATTTCAATACGCACTAAAAAACAACAGAAAGACAGTGCATGCAGTTACAAAGGCAAATATCTGTAAATTAACTGACGGACTGTTTTTGGATTGCGCAAGAGCAGTTGCGCATAAATACCCTCAAATAGAATATAAGGAAATTCTTGTTGACAACTTATGTATGCAGCTTGTACAAAATCCTTCAAAATTTGATGTTCTTGTTTTGCCAAATTTATACGGAGACATTGTTTCTGACCTGACAGCGGGATTGATTGGCGGGTTGGGAATAGCTCAGGGTGCAAATATAGGACGTGAATGTGCAGTATTCGAACCGGTACATGGTTCTGCACCCGATATAAAGGGGCTGAACAGGGCAAATCCTGCGGCACTCTTGTTATGTGCCGTTAATATGTTAAGGTATATTGGTGATTATGAGCCGGCTGCAAAAATCGAAAATGCTTTGTTTGAGGTTATAAAAGACGGAAAAGTTCTTACTGTAGATTTGGGCGGACAAGCTTCTACAACTGAGTTTACAGAAGAAATAATCCGGAAGTTTAAAGCTGTTGAATTCTGATATTTTAGGCGTATACTTGTTGAAAAGAAAAGGAAATTAATATGGATTATACCAGAATTTTAAGTTATATACCAATGGTAATAGAAGCTTCATCTAAAGGTGAGAGAGCTTTTGATATTTTTTCCAGATTGTTGAGAGAACGGATAGTTTTTCTCGGTGAAGAAATTGATGATGATTTAGCTAATGTCATTGTTGCCCAATTATTACTGTTGGATTCTGAAAATCCTGAAAAAGATATTATGTTGTACATAAACAGCCCCGGCGGAGTCATAACATCAGGTTTGGCTATATATGATACAATGAACAGCTTGCGATGTGATGTAAGCACTATTTGCATAGGTGAAGCTGCCAGTATGGGGTCTTTCCTTTTGTCATCAGGCGCAAAGGGTAAAAGATTTTCTCTTCCCAGTTCCAGAATAATGATTCATCAGCCGTTGGGCGGTGCTAAGGGACAGGCTACTGATATTGAAATAGAAGCTAAAGAAATTTTGCGTATGAAAAATATGCTCAACGGGATTTTAGCAAACAATTGTTCTCAGCCTATAGAAAAAATTAAAGAGGATACTGAAAGAGATTATTATATGTCGGCAGATGAGGCTGTTGCATATGGACTTATTGATAAAGTAATCCGACGTGAAGCTTAATTTGTAATATTTCTTAATATTTACTTTAAAAATATTATCTAATTTTTAGATAATTTTTATTTTTTTTATATCTAATTTTTATTTAGAAAGTATATATCTTGAAGGGTAATATTTCCTGAAAAGCATTGCTATGATTGTGTTTTTGTCTGCTTTGAAATAAATAAAGCCGGATGATTTATGTTGCGCAATTTAGGTTTGAAAAATGTTTTTATTTAAATGTAAGGTTAAATAGTTTGGTTACGGTAGGAGAAAAACGGTGTACGCAATATTTACAATGCGAAAGCTACAACTGACTCAAAGAATCAACCAGCTTCAGTACAGACAGATGCAACTGGCGCAAAGGTTACAAGATTTGGCGGTATATGCTGGTAATGTAGCGGATGGTCTTATTACTCCGAGTGAGTTTATGAACGGCCCGGCAAGTATTTTCGGGGTTCAGTTAAATTATCTGAACAGCAGCGTACCAAAAGCTTTATTCGAAGCAAGCACAGCTTCTCAAATGTATATGACAAACCTTATGAACGTAAATGCTGCGTCCGGCGGGCATTATGCAATGGCCGTTGATCCTTCAAAGCCAAGCTCTATCAATACTAACCAATTCTTTATATTCAATGCTTTTCTTAAACAGGCAATGGATGCCGCAGGCAAAGCAGAAGCTGCAAAAGTTAAACAAATGGAAACAGCAATTCAAAATGAAAAGGCTCAAATAGATACCCAAATCAAGGCTGCAGAAGCTGAAATGGATGCAGTACAAAAAGCAGAAGATGATGGTATCAAAAAATCGGCTCCGCAATATATTTAATTTAATATTATAAAGTCCTCGTAAAGTGTGTATGAAGTGAAAATTGAAGCCCTCTGAGCAGAGGGCTTTTTTATGCGAGTAAAATTTTTGTATCAATAATTCTATCAGGTAAAACTATAAAATCCGCTTTTTCATCATGAGCTTCAACGGGTAAATCTTCGCATAATAATTCGCTGTACAAGGGTATAGCTTTGACAGTATGTTTTGAAAGTTTTTTTAAAAATCTGTCATAGTAACCTTTTCCGTAGCCCAGTCTGTATCCCCATTTGTCGGACATGAGTGCGGGGATAAAAATTAAATCGAGTTTTTTATAATCTGTTTCGCTGATGCAGCAGGGTTCTAAAATATTATATTTTCCCGGTTTAAGTTCTGTTGAATATTTAGCTATACAAATTTCATCATTTTCATTAATTTTTGGAAAATAGAAATTTTTGTTTTGAACATTTAGTATATCCAGCAGGCTAATTTCATTTTTTATTGGGTAGTATAACATAATGTTACAGGATTTTGTAAAAATATCCCATGATAGAATTCTGTTAACCACTGCATTTGAAATTTCTTTGGAATCCAGTGATTTTCTAATTAATTTAGCTTTTTCTCTTAACAAATTTTTCATGAAGATATCTTTACAATACTGCACTTTAACATTATAATGTAAAAGCCACATAATTGGTGTAATTGCATGGACAGAAAAGAATTAAGTTTAAAATTAAAGCAGGCAAGAATAGAAGCTGGTTTAAAACAAGAAGATATTGCTAAATTAATGAAACTTCCCATTTCTGCGATATCAGTTATTGAAAATGGTAAAAGGAATGTGGATGTAGTTGAATTAGTGAAATTTGCTGATTTTTATTCAAAACCGGTAGAATGGTTCTTCTACAGCAGTGTGCCAGAAGACCAGAGAAGATGGTACGATAAAGACGGTAAATTAGCTGAAGCTGTTGAATTATTGAGAAGAGCACCTTTAAGATACCAAAAAAGTTGTGCATATGCTATTATAGGGTTCTTAAAGGATAGCGGACTCATGAAGTAATGGATAATCCGGAAACAAATTCAAATCAATTAATAAATCCTGAATTTTCGGAACATGGCTATATACAAGTCTATACCGGAAACGGCAAGGGAAAGACTACTGCGTCTTTGGGTCTTGCTGTCAGGGCTTTGGGCAGGGGCTGGAAAATTCTTGTTGTAATGTTTACAAAAGGCGGCAATGATTACGGTGAATTGCATACCTTCATGAATCTTGCGCCTGTATTAAAAGACAAAATTACTATTATTCAGGCTGGTTTAGACAGAATTGTGTATTCTGATAATGTGTCGGATGACGATAAAAAACTTGTTCAAGAAGGCTGGAATAAAGCAAAATCGGCTATAAAAAATAATGAATATCAGATGATTATTCTTGATGAAGCTAATATTGCAGTTGATTTGGGCTTGATTGATTTAAAAGAAATGGTTGATGTATTGAAAAATAAACCTGAGAATATGGAAATCGTTCTTACAGGAAGAAATGCCAAAAAAGAAATAATAGACATAGCGCACCTTGTGTCGGAAATTTATCCTGTTAAACATTACTGGGATAAAGGTATTAGTGCAAGAAAAGGTATTGAATTTTAACTGATTTAATGCTTAACTAAATATGGCTAAGGATAGAATAGGAGAGCAGAATGAGTCAGCAATTTCCTCAACAACAATTTAAAACCCGCTTGGCACTGCTTGTATTTATTAAAGGTGCAGCAGCTCCGATGGTTTTGTATTTTGAAGATGCAAAAGCGGAATATGATGAATTTTTGGCTGCAATGCAGTTGCCCGTAGGGAAAATTATTGAAAAAGAACCTATCGGGCCTATCAAAAAGGTAGCAGTTATGTCAAATCAAATTGCAGGCGTTGCGCTTCAAGAAGAACTTTGTCAATAATAAAGGTGTTTTTTAGTCTTGTATATTATGAAATTAATTGAAATAAAAAATAATTTTGCTAAATTATATTATCGTCCAAAGGACGTAAAAATTTATATTGCTGATTTTTTAACAATTAATGACGGGAATCAAAAAATAATATCACAGGTTATTTCTATTGAATCAACGAGCGAAGAAGATACGAATTGTGCTGTTTTAAAATTTACTTTGAATTTATCTGAAAAAAATGAGATTAGTTCGTACAATGGCTACGTCCCTTCGCTGAATGCGGAAGTGAGCAAGACTAATCCTGTTGTGCTAAAAAACTTTTTTGGAAAAGGTGATAATAATTTTAGAATAGGTGAATTTACAATTAATAAACAGCTGGATTTGTACCTCAACAAGAAGTTTTTTGAAAATTTTGCATATATTCAGTCTGACAGATTGGAAAATACCAGAAAACTTGTCAAACATTTAGCTGATTCAATAAATGCATCATTGATTATTGATGCTGACGGAAGTCTGGATATAAATGCGCCGATGGAATTTTATCTGTGTGAAAATTTCAAGCTTCCTATCAACTTCGATACTTTGAATTTTATTTATGAAAATGATTTAAATGGGCTTACTGTTGAACAAAAAGCTGTAGTTCAGGATATTGTTCTGGATATTCAGGAGTATTTGAAAACAGAGGAAAGCGGCGGGTATATTCCGTTTGACACTCTTTTGTCCGTCGTGGATGAAATATATAAGAGTGAAAAATCTACAGGTATTATACTGTTTAGAAACAAACTTTTAAGATATAAACAGTCTAATCTCTTTGCTTCAAATGATGCTGAATTTAAAGCTTTAATTGATGCTGTTAATAATAACGGTGCGGTTTATTTGTGTATTAAAGAAGTTTCTGATAACTGGAAAAAAGAAACTCTGAAATTTGTATTTGAATCTGTCAAACAAAAATCCAATATATTTTTAGCGGTTGAAGATTCTTATATTGACAAAGACCTAATAATAGAACTAAAAGAAAAGCATTTCCCTGTTATTACTTCAAAATATAATTTGGAGGCTTCCAACCAAATCAAGAGCTACGCTAAAAATATGATTATGTTTGCTCCGAATGAGGTGCAGCGTAATTATCCTACGTATAATACATTTTTGTCCAAGTTGAATCCTGATGAATATATAGTTTCAGGTGAAGAAACATTTTATACTCCTATAATAGCGGCTCCGGTTCCGTTTGGAAAACCTGAGCAGGAAATAACCATGGAGCCGGCTCCTGTTATTCCTGATTTTTCTAAAACTAAAATTGATTCTATACACATGGAAGAAGGTACTCCTGTTATTGATGAATCAGTTGAGGAAAATGATGAAACACTGGAAAATCTTGAAAATCAATCGGGCGAAGATGATACACAGAAAAAAGATATTTCTGAGGAAGAAAAATCAGAAAATATTGTTGAGCAAGAAGAGAACAATATTTCCTCTGTAGAGGATGAAATAGCTAAAGATGTTGATGTGATGTTTTATTCCAAAGGCAAAGCTCCTGTTTTGGAAGAAAATGAAAAGGATGATATAACTGTAGAAGAAGTTGTAGAGGCGCAGCAGCAAGATTTTTCTTCTGATGAAGACGGCATGTTTTCAGATGAAGATTTGGACATGCTGGATGAGTTAAATGAGGATGAGCAGGAGCGGGAGACTTCTCAGACGGCTCAGGAAAGCAGCATAATAGAAGCTGATAATGAAGAGATGCCGGTTATTCAAGATGAATTAGAACCGGAATCGAAAGATGACCCAGAAGAATTCCCGTATGGTTCAGAAAGTGAAGAAAATCTTTCTGATGACTTTAATTCCCTGGATTTGGAGGATGCCGGCGATATTATTGATTTAGAAAATATTACGGAAGAAAATCTTCAAGATGTTCCTGAAGAAATTGCAGTAGTTGAGACTCCTGTGCTGGAAACAAAAAATAAAGTGCCTAATATTCCCGTGTATACTACTGAATATGATGAAAAATTGCGAGATGACGAGACAATAAAAATTGCCGAAGGTAATATTGTCTACCACCAGAAGTATGGAAGAGGTGTTGTAGAGCAGATTATTTCTTATGGCAAAAAGACGTTATGTTCTATACAGTTTGATAATATAGGCAGAAGATTGCTGGATCCGAATCTTGCGGATTTAAAACAGGTTTAAATATTCAGATGAGTTTAATTTAGTAAAGTGTATGTCTTTATTCAATATTAAAGGCAATCTTGACGTATTTGTGATTTCCTTTACAATATAATTAACAAAAAATCACGAAATAGTGATAAAAATCACTTTAATTGTGATGAAACATTCAAAAAGCTAAAGCGTCAAAATATGTGTTGTTCAGGTGTATTTATTAATAATTGTAAAAATTACACTTGCAATAAAAATATTTTAAGGTTATAGTAATAGTGAATTATTTCACGATAAAGGAGATATTACAAATGACTACAAAAGGTAAAACTGGCGCGAAACCTGAAAAAGA
>CASDVD010000091.1 GCA_949284155.1 uncultured bacterium
AAGTTCATTTACTCTGTATAAAACTCCAATCGTAAGCGGCTTATGACATACAGGACACAACCCGTTATATTTCTTAGTTTCCTCAGGAGAAAGAGATACATTACATTTTCTGTGTCCGTCTTCATGATACTTTCCTTCTTCCGGAAAAAATTCTACAGTACCCACATAACCTTGGCCGGTTTTAAGCGCATTCATTATGCTGAAATAGTCCGGCTCAGTATCAAATACTGTGGCTTCACGTGCAAGTTTAGACGGAGAATGAGCATCTGAATTAGATACAAGTCTGAATTTATCCAGCTTAGAAACTCTCCAGTTCATTTCAGGATCGGAAGACAAACCTGTTTCAACCGCAAAAATATGCGGAGCTAAATCATCGTAACAATCTTCAATTGAATCAAAACCCGATTTTGAACCCAATACCGAAAACCACGGTGTCCATATGTGCGCAGGAATGATATAAGCACCCTCACCCGATTCCAAAACCGTCTCCAGTAAATTTCGTGAATCCAGACCCAATATCGGCCTGCCGTCAGAAACGATATTCCCTATTGCAGCTAATTTTTGTCTGAAATTTTGAGCAATCTCCATATCCGGCGCAAATACAACATGATGAACTTTTCTTGTTTTATCCTGCTTTTTATATATAGTAGAAATTTCAACAGAAAGTATGAAGTAAACGGGTTTATCAGGACGCAAGATTTTTCTTTCAATTTCCGGCTTGAGCCGGAACACTCCGGCACCTGCCGGAACAAGTTTTTCTTTGATTTCATCAAACCAGGCCGGATGCGTAAAATCTCCTGTTGAAATGACGCTTAAACCTTTTTTTTGAGCCCAAACTGCCAGTTCCTCCAGATTACAGCTTTTGCTTGTTGCACGTGAATATTTCGAATGAATATGTAAATCAGCATAGAAGAACATTATTGAATAATCGGCCCTATTTTAAATTAATCCTTCAAATTGTATCAAAATTGTGATATCACAGCAAGCAAAATGAACTAATTATTAACAATGATACCTTTTACAGCATATGCAATTTTACGGTGCGAAGAAGCTGTATAATGCAGTCCGTCAATATCCGAAACATCCGTAATATCATTTAAATCTAAAAAGCAGCATCCGAACTCCTGCGCAGACTGTTTATAAACAGAACTGATAATTTTTGATTTTTCAATAGATGTTTTATCAAACATAGAGCTAAAAAAACTATTAAGAATATTTTCTTTTATAACAGAAGGCGAAAGAATAAGAATTTTTGCATCACAATGATTTTTTGCCTCTTGAATCATGCTGACAATTCCCTTTCGAAAAGTTTCCTCAGAAGAATTGTAAAAAATTTGTGTATCATTTATGCCAAGAGCAATAATTAACCAGTCCAACACCGGATATTTAGCAATACACCGTGAAAAATAGAGACATCCGCTTTGTTTCAGCCCATCGGCACTTTGAAAATATGCAGTCCTTGCATTACAGCCTGCTTCAATTATATTGAATTTACCTTTAAGCAATGTTTTAAGAATCCCGGGCCATCGCTCATTTTCAGGATACCTCAAACCCGAACCGGGTACAAATCCGTATGTATTGCTGTCTCCGTAACATAAAATATTTAACATTACTTCATTATATAGTAAAAAAAATATATATTTATGATAAACTCATACTTGAATTTACGAACAGGTGAAATATGTTAAACGGAAAAACTATATTAATAACCGGCGGAACAGGGAGTTTTGGAAAAAAGTTCACAAAAATAGTTCTTGATAAATATCCTGATATACAAAAAATCATAATTTTTTCCAGAGATGAGTACAAACAGTTTGTAATGCAAAATATGCCCGAGTTTCAATTGCATAAAGACAAGCTGCGTTTTTTCCTCGGTGATGTGAGAGATAAAGAAAGATTAATGCGCGCATTCGAAAATGTCGATATTGTGATTCATGCCGCCGCATTAAAACAGGTACCGGCTTGTGAATATAATCCTTTTGAAGCCGTAAAAACAAATGTCATAGGTGCACAAAATATTATTAATGCAGCAATAGATTGCGGCGTCAAAAAGGTCGTTGCACTTTCGACTGATAAAGCTTGTGCTCCTATAAATTTATACGGAGCAACAAAATTATGCTCAGACAAACTTTTTATCGCAGGCAACAGTTACACAGGATTTAAGGATACAAAATTTGCAGTTGTAAGATATGGAAATGTTGCCGGTTCAAGAGGCTCTGTTATTCCATTTTTCCAAAAACTTGTTGCTGAAGGAGCAAAAGAATTACCTGTTACAGATATAAGAATGACCCGTTTCTGGCTGAAACTTGAACAGGCGGTTGAAATGGTTTTAGAAGCGCTTAAATCAATGAAAGGCGGAGAATTGTATGTCAAAAAAATTCCGTCTATGAAAATAACAGATTTAGCAAAAGCCATAGCTCCGAATCTGCCGATAAAAGAGGTAGGTATACGACCCGGCGAAAAAATTCATGAACAAATGATAACAAAAGAAGACGCAAGAAATACAATTGAACTGGAGGATTATTACATAATCCTGCCTCAAATATTTCCTGAGAAAATTCAAATTATGTATCCAAATGCAAAATTTGTAGAAAATGATTTTGAATACCATTCAGGCAACAATGACCAATGGCTGACAATTGAACAAATGAGAGACCTCATATAGCCAGCTTGCGTTTAAGGCCGGCTTATTAAGCTTATTTAAAGTTTGACGAGTCCCAGAAGTTCTTTTACCGTATAAATCAAAGCTCTTTTTACAAATTTTCTATACAGTTTTGGTGTTAAATAATTTTTTGCTTTTTTAATGTATTTATATTTGTCTTTAAAAAATGTCCGCTTAAAATGAACAAATATAAAGTCGAACTTTTCATCTTCGTATCTTTTTTTCCAGCCTTCTTTGTACTCATCTTCAATCAGAGGGAGTGTTTTTTCATAAATCGGCTGAAAGTCATCGTACACCTGAAAAACGTTAAAAGTATTATGACTTTTCCCATGAGATTGCGAACCCGAAATTACCCGATAATTACATAGTACATCATTTATGAACAAAAA
>CASDVD010000092.1 GCA_949284155.1 uncultured bacterium
ACAACCGGTCTGTTAATTTCACCGACTTTAGACAAAGCAATAGCAAAAATCATAATAAATACGATAATAGGTATCATATCACCTGTTGCAAGCGCTTCCATCGGATTAGCAGGGATTAAACTAAGGAATATGTCACCGATATGATTTTTTTGATCTTGAATTGCAGCGCTGACAATTTGCTGCGTTTCTGTGGCGGATTGTGCACTTATAAAGGATTGAACCCCGACACCGGGTTTAACAGCCCAAGCCAAAATTCCTCCTATTGTAACCGCAGCAACTGAAATGATAGTATAGTAAAGAATCATCCGTCTGCCGAAAGAACTCAGCTGTTTATTATCACCAATGCTGGAAATACCAATTATGATAGCACTGAATATTAAAGGAATAATAACCATCTGAATTAATCTGATAAAGGCCTGACCTATAAAATTAAGTGCTCCATATATATAATGAAATATCAATGAAGCATCAGATGAGCCGGCATGTTGCGAATGAAGCAAAATACCTACAATTACGCCAGCAATCAAACCAAAAAATATATGTCCGTTGCGTTTTATACCCAGACCAAGAGCTATCAATATTTGCATATGTAATTTCATAGATTAAATCCTCTCATCACTTCAGTTTCATTATTTTACTATTTTTTAAAGAATAATACAACAGGTTTTCTTAAGCCAAATAGATGATTCAGGCATAAAACAAACTAAATATTTTTATAATATAATTAAGAAATGAAAAAGAACATTATTGGTTTTTGGGGATATCCAGACCCCGAGATTATTAACACAGCCAAAATTCAATACCCTCAAGCTCAGTGGGTAGATTTAGACATTGATTATTTTTACCCGAGAACAAACATACTCCCCGATTCATATTGCAAAATTATTAAAAATATAATTGATAATGCAATGCATTTAAAAAACAACATAATAAAAATTATTGCACCAATAGGCAAAGACAAATGCGATTCCGGATGGTTTGCTGCCGCTATACTAAAAGATATCGGATTTAACGTGGAAACAACTATTTTTGAAAAACAGGAAATACTGCATGAACAAAAAATTTGTGAATCAAATTTAGGGTTAAAACAAAAATTTGAGTTAATAACAGATAGAATCATACATCCAACAGAACAGCAACTTGTAAAAACAAAACCCAGATTTGGTTTTTGGGGAGTTCCGCCTAATGATTTATCCATACTGGAAATGTTTCCGGATGATACACATATATATGGCTGGACACGATGTGTAGAAGCAGGATGCCCGGCCAATCTGGAACTTGAAATGTATATAGAACCACAAGTTCCGACAGTATTTTACTCACAATCTTTTTGTTCGAAGTCGCAGCTCGCAAAATATCTTGCTGATAAATACAATGGACTTTTTATCGATGTAGATGACTATGCAACAAAATCAACTAAGGCAAAAATAGAAGCGTTTGTGAAATTAAGATGAAAAAAACAGTGTTAGATGCAGGTACAACCTGGTCAAAAATTATAGAAAAAAATTCCAACACCCTTAAAACGGTATTTAAAAAATATCTGGTAAAAAGTTGTAATAATATGAATTATTACATATTGCCCTCTGCCGTTATTAAAGAGCACGAACTAAAATTTGATGCAATGACAGGGCACATGTCTGAAAAATTTATTGATTCAAAAGAGAAATATACAAATGAAATTATTGCGCTGACAAAAGGAGTCTCAAAATTATGCGAAGAGAACTCTATGATACTGGATTTAGGCAGCCGTGATGCAAAATGGGTAAGGTTTAAAAACGGCAAATTCTCGGATTTGGATTGGAATTCAGCCTGCGCAAGCTCAACCGGCGCAACAATAGAAATGCTAAAAAAGTTCTATAATGTGAAAGAACTACAACCCAATAAAAACAAATACAATATAACCTGCGGAATATTCGGATTCGAAAAAATAATGGATGATATAGCTAACGGTGAAGATGCCTCGGACGCTATCGCAAAATTTGTACATGGAATAGCCTACAATGCCTGGAATTTTTGCAAAAAGCCTGAAAAAATATATTTGTCAGGGGGGTTTTGCGAAAGCAGATGTTTTTGCGAATCCTTAGAAAATTATTGCAAAGTCGAAAAGCTCGGACGTTTTGTTTTATGCTCCGGCATCCTTGAGAATTAGCCTTACCGGCTAAAAAAATTTTTTATTCGATGTGCTTAAATATCTTATATATCAAACAAAAGGAGCACATTATGGAACTAAAAGGTTCAAAAACAGAAGAAAATCTAAAAAAAGCATTTCAAGGTGAGTCTATTGCACGAAATAAATATTTGATATTTGCTGAAACAGCCAGAAAAAACGGATTTGTACAAATTTCAAAAATTTTTCAAGAAACCTCAGAAAATGAAGCAATGCACGGGAAAATATGGCTCGAATATTTAATGGGAGACAAATTCAATTCAACTCTTGAAAACTTAATAACTTCAGCGGAAACAGAGCACTATGAATGGACTCAAATGTATGCGGAATTTGCGCAGGTTGCAAAAAGTGAAGGATTTGATGACATAGCATTTCAGTTCGATAAAATCAGAAATATCGAAGAAATGCATGACACAAGATACACAAAACTAATTGCGGACATAAAACAAGGAAATATTTTCAATAAGTCAGAAAAAGTAATCTGGGAATGCGCAAAATGCGGATATACTCACACAGACGAAAAAGCACCCCTGATTTGTCCGTTTTGCAAACATCCTCAAGGGTACTTTTTCATAAAATGCTTTAATTATTAAACAGAAAGCTGCTCTGCTTTATTAAATTGCATTTCATAAAGCAGTCTGTATTTACCGTTAGGCAAGTTCATAAGCTCTTCATGAGTACCTATTTCAGCCAGCTCCCCTTCATTAATAACTGCAATTCTATCAGCATTGCTTATCGTAGAAAGCCTATGAGCAATAACAAAAACCGTTTTATTTTTCATAAGATTTTCAAGTGCTTTTTGTACTATAGCTTCTGATTTATTATCAAGAGCAGATGTTGCCTCATCTAAAATTATTATCGGAGCATTTTTCAGCATTGCTCTTGCTATAGCTACTCTCTGTCTTTGTCCGCCGGACAAGGAGGTTCCTCTTTCACCGATATAAGTATCTATACCATCCGGCATTTCATGTAAAAACTCATCCAAATGAGCAGCTCTGACAACTTCTTCTATTTGCTCATCAGTTGCATTAAAATTACCCATTAAAAGATTTTCACGTATTGTGCCTGAAAAAAGAAAATTATCTTGGAATACTATTGCAATATTATTTCGCAAAGATTCCAATTTATAATCTCTAATATCAACACCATCAATCTTAATCGAACCGGATTTTACGTCGTAGAATCTCGGGATAAGATTTGCAATAGTAGATTTTCCGCCGCCGGAATTGCCGACAAGAGCGAGAGTTTCACCGAGTTTTACATTTAAATTAATATCCTTTAATACAGGTACATCCTTTTCATATTCAAAAAACACATGCTCAAAAGAAACACCGTCTTTTATTTGTTCAAGAGCAACAGCATTTTCTTTATCAGCAATATCAGGATTTAAATCAAACAACTCAAAAGTTCTGTCCATTGCAACAAAAAGAGTCTGCAAACTTGTCAATGTATTCCCCATAGTTTTTATAGGTTTATACAGCAGCAATAAAGAAGTAACAAATGATAATAAACTACCGCTTGACATCTTACCTGTGATAACAAGGTACGTACCATAACCCAGAACTAATGCAATACCGACAGACGCAATTAAGTACATTATAGGCGACATCCAGCCGGCACGCTTGACCAAAGACATGTTAACATCAAACATTGCATTTATATTATTGATAAATTTTTGATGTTGATGTTTAGAAAGATTATACGCCGCAATTATTTTATTTCCCGAATATGTTTCATTAAAATTAGTTGTTAAATCGCCTCCGAGCACCATATTTTTAGTTGAGGCCGCTTTAATTCTTTTTCTTATCAATGCGACCGGCAAAAATGCAACACAAAGCACTAATACGCCAACGAGTGCTAATTGCCAGGAATTATAGAGCATAACACCAATCAATGCAACCGCACCTGTTCCTGCGGCAGTAAAGGCCTTTATATTATCTAAGATTCCCCTTGAAGCAGTATCGGGATCTGAAAGATAACGAGTCAGAACGATACCTGAGGAATTATCATCATAAAATTTGGGATCCATATGAACCAGCCTGTCAAATAAAGCTATTTTGACTGAATTAGTAACTTTTTGACCGCACCAGTTTGCCAAATAATCATTTAAATATCTTAAAACACCCTGCAATGCAGCAAACATAATGATTCCAAACGGAATTAAAAACGCCAGAAGCATATTCTTTTTTATCAATACTTCATCCATATACGGCTTTAGTGCATATGCAACAACACCATCCAAAAGTCCAACAGGTATTGCTATAATAAATCCGATAATAACTCTGCCAAGATAAGGTTTTATAAACACATAAATCCTTTTTAAAAGATAAGCATAATTAAATGCTCCTAAAGCTTGTGAATTTTTTAATTTCATATTCTTATAACTCTCCAATATAAATAATAAATATTATACCTCAAACTATTTTATTATTTTAAAATTTATAGTAGAATCGACACATAAAATTAACAGGGGGCATTTTATGGAATTCAAAAATATTTTTACATTGAAAAATATTATATTTCTTCTTTTTATTTTATTTATAATTTTTTGTATAGTAAAAATGACTGATGTTGCCCTCCTTGTTTTTGCCAGTTACGTAATTTCTTGTGCAATAAATCCTCTTATTAACAAATTATCCGAAAAAATGCCGCGCACGGCAGCAACGCTGCTTATGATTACGTTAATAACAATTGTTACTCTCGGCGTGTTCATCCCGATTATAGCAATGTCAGTCAGAGAAATTAAAGATTTTGTTACTCAGCTTCCTCATCAGGTGGAGCATATTGCTGCATATCTGGACAGTTTAAAAATAGGCACGCAAAGCCTGTCTGACGTATTTAATTTAGATGACGGATTAACAAATTCAACACAAATTTTTCAGCAAATTATTGACAAATCTATAAACTTTACAGTAGGTGTTGTCGGTGTTTTTACAATTATTGTTACTATTGGAATAATTGTATTCTTCTTCTCTAATGACAGAGACAAAATTAAAGAAAGTTCTCTTAAACTTTTTCCTGTACAATTTAGAGAAAATGCTTCAAGAATTATGGATGACTTAGAAACAAAAGTCGGAGGCTATGTAACAGCACAGATACTATCAATCTCTATAGTCGGCATAGTAGTAGCAGTTGTTCTCGCAATACTTCATGTTCCTTATGCCGTATTTTTGGGTTTTATATCAGCAATCTTAGACCTTGTGCCGATTGTAGGGCCCATACTTTCCGGAGTTTTAATACTACTGGTTGCGTTTCCGAAAGGCCTTCTTATTATTATACTATCAATAGGTTCCCTTCTTCTTGGCCAGTTTCTCGAAAACAACTGGGCAAAACCTTATTTCTTTTCAAAATATATGGATTTGCACCCGCTGATAGTAATCTTTTCTTTTGTAATTGCTGCTAAAATTTTGGGAGTAATTGGCGTATTGCTCGCTCCTGCCATAGCCGCAGTCATAGTTACTTTATTTGAAGAACTTTATATAAAAACAATGAATAACGGAAGTATTGACTAATGAGTGAAATATTTTTATATGACAGACACATTGATAAAACACCGGAAATAAATATATGGACAGCTTTTCCTGCTATTTATTCTTTCGGAATGTCCTCGTTGGGTTTTATGTCAATATTCAGAAGGTTAGATGAACATAAAGACTACTTTGTCGAAAGAATTTTCGTGGATACTAAAGAAACAGTACTACCGCTTGAAGCCGTAGATTTAATGTGTTTTTCTTTTTCTTTTGAAATTGATTTTCTCGGCATGTTTAAAATTATGCAAAAATACAACATTCCATTTAATGCAAAAGACAGAGATGAAAACTTTCCTCTCATTTTTGCAGGCGGGCCTGTTTTAACAGCAAATCCGGAACCTTTCGCTAATTTCTTTGATTTTATAATAATTGGTGATGCCGAACAGATTGACAAAACTGTTATCAATTTTATAAAACAGAATAAAAATTTGCCAAAGAATGAACTGCTCCTTAAATTGTCTGAATTGGACGGAATTTATGTACCATCTGTAACAAGCTTTGATGCTAATTCAAACCTTGTGCTAAAGAACGGAAAATTATTCAGTGTGAACAAAATTTCAGCAGAATTGAATGATTGTGTAACAACCCCAATCTTGAGCGAAAAAAGTTTTTTCTCTAACACTTTTATTATAGAAATCGCCAGAGGTTGTTCTCAAAGATGCGGATTCTGTCTTGCTTCATATTTAAATTTACCGACCAGATTTGCACCTTATGAAAAGATTATTGAAAGTATTGATACAGCGCTTAAATATACAGATAAAATTGCATTGCTTGGAGCTCTAATCACCGCACACCCGGACTTTGAAAAAATCTGTGAATACATATTAAAGAAAAAAGAAGAAATTCCGGAACTTGAAATGTCTGTTTCTTCACTTCGGGCTGACGCTATTTCTCCTATTATTATCAAAACACTTACGGCCTGCGGTCAAAAACATTCAACTATTGCAATAGAAGCCGGTTCTGAACGCTTAAGAAAATTAATAAATAAAAATTTAACGGAAGAACAAATCTTTAATACGGTAAAAACAGCAAAAGAAAACGGCCTTCAGGGTTTAAAAATATATGTAATGATAGGACATCCGACAGAAACCCAACAGGATATAGATGAACTAATTTCTCTCGCAAAACGTTTGAAGAAGGAATACAAAAATTTTGAGTTTACATATTCATTTGCAACATTTGTACCAAAAGCTCAAACACCTTTTCAATATTGTAAAAGAGCAAATTCAAAATCACTCGATAAAAAATATAACTATTTGAAAAAACATTTTCATCGCCTTGGAATAAAAATAAGATGCTCCAGTGTAAACTGGGATTATTTTCAGGCACTTTTATCCAGAGGAGACAGAAGACTCGGCGACTACCTTATTGATGTCTACAACGAAGGCGGAAATCTCGGTGCTTTTAAACAATCATATAAAAAGTTCAGACAAAAAAAATTACTTCCTCCTTCAGACGACTTTGCTTTAAAAGAAATTTCCGCCGAAAAAAATTCACCCTGGAATTTTATTAAACTATGTCCCGGAGAAGAAGCCCTTAAAAATGAGCATAAAAGATTAATGAAAAATGCATAAAAAAAGAGCCTTAAAAAAGGCTCTTTTTTTATTATTTAAACAAATTATATTAATAACGATAATGAGCAAATGCTTTATTAGCTTCAGCCATTTTATGAGTATCTTCACGCTTCTTACAAGCAGCACCGTTACCGTTTGAAGCATCAATAAGTTCGGCAGTCAATTTATCAATCATTGATTTACCGTGTCTTTTTTTAGCAGCTTCTATCATCCATATTGAAGCAAGGCCCATGCCTCTGTCAGGTTTAACTTCAACAGGAACTTGATAAGTTGAACCACCGATTCTTCTAGCTTTAACTTCCAGTAAAGGAGTAGTATTTGTTAACGCTTTTTTAAATACTTCAGTCGGTTCTTCTTTAGTTTTTTCTTTAATATTTTCCATAGTCATATAGAAAATCTTTTCAGCGATAGATTTTTTGCCTCGTCTCATTAATCTGTTAATAAATTTAGCAATATCAACGCTGTTATAAACTGCATCAGGTGCCGGAATACGTTTCGGCGGTTTATTTCTTCTAGACATAATTAGATTCCTTAAATTCCATTAACTACTTATTTCTTTTTAGCTTTTTTAGCACCGTATTTTGATCTGGCTTGTGCTCTGTTTGCAACACCGGCAGTATCAAGTGTGCCTCTGATAATGTGATATCTTACACCCGGCAAATCTTTAACACGGCCGCCTCTGATTAAAACGACACTGTGTTCTTGAAGATTGTGACCGATACCGGGGATATAAGATGTAACCTCAAAACCGTTTGTCAATCTTACACGGGCAACTTTTCTCAGTGCAGAATTAGGTTTTTTAGGTGTAGTAGTATAAACTCTTGTGCAAACGCCTCTTCTTTGGGGGCAGTTTGTAAGAGCCGGTGATTTAGTTTTGTCTTCTAATTTCTTACGTTCTTTTCTAACCAATTGTGCAATTGTTGGCATAGAATTCTCCTTATGTAATTTAAATATTATTCATTCAACAGACATCTTTCAGTGTCCCGGAAAGTGTGCAACGGCGCTTTCTCCGCCATATCGACCCAAAAATTAGAACCTCAGCACAGCCCCTGATTCCAGACCGATACACTTATATAAAACAACAAGCATACTGCAATGTCAATGTTTACAATAGTGATTTGATTTTTTAATAAAAATATTTGTAACAATTTAAATTAAGTCATTTTTTAGATTTTTATTAAAGTTTTCGATATTTTTAAATTTATTAATGTAAAGATTTAAACAAGGTATTGTATTGAATTGTAAATTTTATGTGATAAGATAACAAATGTAAAAATCTTTAAACTTATACCAAGTGTGAAGAATATCACTCAAGTATAAAAGAAAAAAAGAATGACAGTTCAAAAGATACAATTTAAATCATTCACCAGTCCTGAAGGGCTGCCAGGGTCAATTAACGGCACCGGCTTTAATAAAGGTAAAAAACTTTATAATAAAGACGGATTCAACAATACAGGCTCTCAGCTTATGGAGGCGCAAATAAGCAAAAAGGCGCCGGGGTCTTTGAACAACGAGAAGGGCTATTTGCATATTAAAAATGAAGAATTGTATCCTAAATCCCGCAATAATACTATAGTTATAAAATCACACTCTAAGTCTAACTATACGTCTAACAAAAATTTGAATAAGAGCAACCAAAAGACCGCAGAAATCAGTTTCGGCGGTCTTTTAAATTCTTCACCCAAAGCAGTAAAATCTCTAACAGAAACAAAAGCCTGGAAATTTTCACAAAATAAATGGACAAAATGGTTCGTTGATAAAGCAGCAACAAATCAGGCAGTTTTTGAAGCTTTAAATGCGCTTGTTATAACTTGTGCATTGCGCCCGGCGGCTATACTTGCCCAAAATAATGACAATAACAGAGAAAAAAATAAGAAAGCCGCTTCTCACTCGATTGCTTCAGGAATAATAGGATACGGCTTTGCAGTGGCATTGTTTACGCCAATTGCACAAGGATTAAAAAAAATTAAAAATAATCCGGAAAAATATGCACAAAAAGCTGCTGAATTTTTCCGAACAAACGGAACTAAAAAGGTTTCAATGGAAGCATCTAAAAAATTCGCTGCCTATACAATGATTTGCACCTACGGGCCGCAGCTGTTCACCGCAGCAGTACGCTCTGCTGTTACAATAGCAATGATACCGGTGATTGACAAATTATTGTTAAATAAAATTTTTGGAACACCTAAAAAACAAGACAAATATGTTCCGCCGACAATTGATCCAATGTACAACTATTACTATCTCAATTTTTCAAGCAGCCAGTCTAAAAAAGCTTTTCAAAGCTTTACAGGGGTAATAAAATAATGCAAATTCATGCTATCACAACATCTTCTGCAACAAGACACAATGCTCAACTATTTAAAGGCATCAATCCCAATAATGCAAAAAACGGAATAAGCAAAGCCTATGATGCATTAACAGACGTCATTGCATATGGAGAAGGAAAACTTGCAAGTACATCTCTAATGAAAAGATTTATAAACTTCATGAAAGATAAAAACTATCAGCAGCACATAGTTGCATCAGTGGGACTCGTTCTTTCTTTATTTTACATGGCTGATACAGCCCGCTCAAAAAATATTGAAGAAGACCAAAAACTTCCCTTGATAATGAATCAAGGTGTTGTTTCAGTTGCGTCAACCGTAGGCGGTTACACTCTCGATAACTATCTCACTAAAAAATTGAATAATTTTACAGAAACTTTCAATATTGCAAATATTTCTGATGAGCAAATTCAAAAGACTATCCTCGAAATGCACAAAAAGAAAGACAGTCTGGAAAAAACTGATTTCGAAAAGCTTTTCAATATATTAAAAAAATCACAGGACAATAAAAATTATACATACGAAAAAAATATAAAAGAAACTTTTGAGGTTGACAGAGGCACTATTAAACAGCTTAAACAGGAACTTAAGAAAAACCCTGAAAATGCAGTCATCAAAAAAGTGCTTTCCCAAATAGAGGCAATCTCTCAAAGTGATGCAAATAAATCTGCAAAAGTAACAGAGATATATTTTAAACATATTAATGAAAGTCCTTTAATGAAAAAGATTTTTTCACGTAATGGTTTTACACAATCATTAAAACTCGTTACGGAAAATCAAAAAAGCCTGTCGCAGTTGATGACCGGATTGAAGACAGCTAAATCACTTATGGTATTCGGATTAATTTATCGTTTCATAAGCCCTGTTATAGCAACTCCGATTGCAAACAGCATGAGTGAAAGAATTGAAAAAAAGAAAAGTACTAAAGTATCGGCTTAACAAATAAAAAAATCCCATCGGGGAAAGAATACCGGATGGGAATTTGTTAGGTTTTAGTTTGATTAATAGGTAATTATTTAATATTGGATTTTACATATTCAATAAGTTGTTTTGCAACATTTTCAGGGAGTTCAATACCACGGGAACGGATAATATCATCGAGAGATAATGTCTTACCATCGGTTATTGAATGAAATATTTTTTGCTGCGTTTCAACAGGCAATGCTGAAAATGCGGCAGCATAGCTTTCGGGAGTATAAATACCTTCAAGGAATGTCTGTTCTGGAGCAGCAGAACCCAAATTAAAACTTGCGGCGTCTTTCTCAGGATTTATAGCAAAGGTTTTATTGAGTTCATTCTGACGGATAGCATGTGCTGCTCGTCTGTCTGCTTCTACTACTCCGGAAACTGAATTGTTCGGTGTTGAATAAGCTGTTCTGATATTGTTTGTATTTTTTTGTGATATATTTTCAAATTGAGCTTTTATTGCTGCTGCCTCTGCTGTGGGCATAGAAGCAAATGTTTTATTGAGTTCATTCTGACGGATAGCATGTGCAGCCCGTCTGTCTGCTTCTACTACTCCGGAAACTGAATTGTTCGGTATTGAATAAGCTGTTCTGATATTGTTTGTATTTTTTTGTGATATATTTTCAAATTGAGCTTTTATTGCTGCTGCCTCTGCTGTGGGTTTCATCGACTGAACCGGAGGTTTAGGACTATTTTTGCCGGCGGCTGCTAAAATTGTATTCATGTTTTGATTAATGTTACTCTTGAGTCCGCCTATTATTGAAGCAAGTCCGGCCTTTACTTGAGGGTCAGGCTGGGTTTTAACAGCAGCTGCTGAAGCCTGCGGCGCAACTTGAGGTTGTATTGGCGGAGCAACTTGAGGTTGAACCGGCGGTGTAACAGGATTAGCTGCCGGTTTTACAGGAGCATACCTCAATGTAGAAGGGTCAACCATATAAGTAACAGGTTTTTGTACATATGGTCTAAATTGTTTATAGACTTTTATTTTATTAGACGCATTAGCAGAGTTATTTCCTGATTGCGTAGCAGCAGGATTTTGATGTTTTAAATTATTTGCCGTATTTTTTGTATTTTTTGCGGCAGTTTTTGCTAAATTCTTATTACGGGTTCTAAAGGCAGCTATTGCAAGAGCTACAGAGCCAAGAGCCGTACCCAGAATACCAAGAATAGTAGGCATATCATCGCTCGGAACATCTGCCGGAATAGGTCTGCCATGATAATTATTAATATGCTGATCATTCTTAATTACAGCCTCACGGGTTCGTTGACTGATTAACGGATCAACGACATTGCCGTATCCTCCGTAGATACCATAGCCATAGCCTGAACCGGGAGCAATATTGGCATTCATTCCCGATGGATAGCCGGGAAGATAACCGCCGCCAATATTATAATTGGCCTGAATATTACCCATTGGTGAATACAGACTTTCAAATCTTGTGTTGAAATTGTCCAAACCTAAAGACATAACCTAATCTCCAAACTATTAAACACTACCGTATCTTTATAAAAACAATTAATCTGTACAAATTGCTTAAACAGTAAAAATTATTAAGAAATATTAAGAATAAAATGGGTAATTTGTCACGAAATTTCAGCAAGGATTAGACTATATACAAAAAATTGTAATAAAAATTCCAACTGTCTACTACCATTTTAAATGTCAGCAAGTAGAATATATATAAGGTGTACATAATACATTTAAGAGGAGAAGCAGATGCTGGAATTTAACTGTAAAAACGTGACCGAAAGCGTTATCGGCTCTGAAAACGGGCTTAACCTTGAGGAAGAGTTTAATAATTATTCTGACAAAATTGCAAGAATAATAAATGAGTTAAATTCTAAAAAAGATAAACCCGGCCAATGGCTGCAATGGATGAACCTTGGATACAACGAAGAAACCGTCTGGCTGGTAAAAGAATATGCAGCTATGGTTCAAAATCAGTTTGACAACATACTGGTATTGGGAATAGGCGGGTCTGCACTCGGCGGAATGGCATTATGTGAGGCACTTTTAAAACCATATTGGAATTTGCTCTCTAATGAACAGCGTAATAATTTGCCTAAAATTTTCTTTCTGGACAATATAGACCCGGATCAGATTAACGGTTTGTTAGACATATTGGACTTGAAAAAAACACTTGTAAATGTAATAACAAAATCCGGCTCAACCGCAGAAACAATGTCGCAGTTTATGATTGTCAAAAGCAGGTTAGAAGCAGAGCTTGGCGATGAATACAGAAAAAATGTAGTCGCAACGACCGACAAAAATGCCGGAATTTTACGCCAAATTTCAAATGAAGAAGGATACAAAACATTTGTCGTTCCTGATGATGTCGGAGGAAGATTTTCCGTATTTTCAGCCGTCGGCCTTCTTCCCTTTGCACTTGTTGGAATCGACATAGAAGAATTGATTCAGGGTGTAAAAGATATGGATTTGGCACTCAAAAATACGGATATCAGACATAATATTGCAGCACAAAATGCATTGATACATTACCTGATGGACACAAAAAAAGGAAAAAATTTATCAGTAATGATGCCATATTCCAGCAAATTAAAATATATTTCAGACTGGTATGTTCAACTTTGGGCTGAAAGTTTAGGAAAAAATAAAGATAATGACGGAAACTCCGTTAACATAGGCCCGACACCAATAAAAGCTCTAGGTGCTACTGACCAGCACTCACAAATCCAACTATACAACGAAGGCCCGAATGATAAGCTGATTAATTTCATTAGAGTTAAACAGTTTGATACAACTTTGGAAATTCCTAAAATATTTGAATTTACCGGCATAGGATACCTCGGAGGCAAAACTATTAATGACTTGATAAATGCCGAAGCCGAATCAACAAAAGTTGCTCTTATTGATTATCAAAGACCAAATGTAACTCTGACAATTGACAGAGTTTGCCCTTATGATTTAGGACAACTAATCTATATGCTTGAAGTACAAACGGCGATTGCAGGAGAATTATACAATATAAACACCTTTAACCAGCCGGGAGTAGAACAAGCTAAAAATTACACATACGCTCTTATGGGACGGGCAGGATATGAAGATTCAGCCAATGCTCTGAGAGAAAAAATGGCGATACAATAAAAAAATATTTACACACAAAAATATAATATTAATAAATATCGTCAATATTTTCAGCTATGTAACAATAATTTACAATATTAGGCATGCCGGTATGTGTTTGATAAAATAATTGCAGGAGAATGTCTATTCATATATAGATTTAACTTTTTGAAAATGAGAAGATAGAATCAGCGAGTTATTTAATGTCTGACATAAATTATTTTGAAATTATAAAAAATAAACTGGATGCAGTCGTAGATAAGATTATGCAAAGAGAAGCATCCGATGAAAATTTTCGTATAACTTATGCTCAAATTTTAGAAAAAATTAATACGAAAATGGATCTCTTTTCATCTACTGATGAAATTCAAAAAATAGAAATATTAGGCTCTGAAGTAAGAAATCTCATTTGTGAAAAAGATGAAAATCTAAATTCAAAACTCACCGGATTGTGCAAAGATTTTGACGAATTATATGATCAAGTGCAAAATTGCATAAAAACACCGGAAATAGTTCAGGCATTTCAAACACTCCAAAAAAATATTAAATATTTCTCTGAAGAAATCGAAAATCAAAGAGCCGCACTAAATAATTTAATCACTAATATAGAAAAATTCGGCAACCTCGATAACACTAACAGATTTCTTGAAAGTGAATTTAATATTATTAAAAGCCAAAATGCCATAATAAACGATACACTTGTTAATCAGCTGCAAGCTTTAAATAATCATACAAAAGAATATGATACAAAATTTATTGAATTAATAAGCACTATCAACCAGGATCTTAATGACGTTATGGAACGTGCAAAAATGCTTCCTGAAAAAAGTGACACAAACATTATTTTCAATAAGATAGAAGAACTGACCCTACAGTTTGAAGAATCTAAAAACTTTATTCTCGGTATCAACAATAACATAGTCACTTTAATCGATGTTGTTGACAACATATTTTCAAATGACGATTTTGAAAAAACACAAAAAGAAATCTCTGAGGTTTTAGTTAATACCACTCTTTTGTCAGAAGCTGTTAAGCTTCTTTGTACAAAAGAAGATATTAATTCTTCGCTAAACGAAAGCTCAGATGACATAAAAAAATACACCTCTGATTTAATTGAGCATCTTGAAGAAAAAATTCTGTCAAAACTTGATTTTTCAGCTCTTGACAATGTAAAAGACTTTGCGGAAAAAATTCTATTCCAGGGTACTGAAGTCTTAAAAGAAGAAATTTGGTCTATTAAAGATTCTGTCGGAGAAGTAAAGGGTGATATTGAAAATATCAGTACAAAACTCGATACTTTACGTGATGAAATAGCGGACAATCTTTCAAAAGAAAGTATTGCAAAGGCATATCAATTTGAAAACATTGCAGAAACAGTAATAAAAAAACAGGCTAATCAATTAAATGCGGCTAAAGAAGAAATTACAGAAATTATCTCAGAAGAAAGCATTGCAACTCAAAATCAACTAAATACACTTAAAGATGAAGTAACTGACATAATTTCAGAAGAAAGTACAGCTTCACAAAGTCAAATAAGCAGCCTAAAAAATGAGCTTTCACAGCTTATTTCAAAAGAAAACATTGCTACGCAGAATGAAATCAAAAATCTAAAAGAAGATAGTAAAGAATCAATAGACTCATTAAAAAAACAATTTTTAACGCAGCTTGTTCAGGTTGCGGAAAATATTTCATTTGTCGAAGAAGCAGAAGATATACATGAGCATATCTACACTATCTCAGATGAAATAGCCGAAAAGATTAATTCTCTGAAAAATACTTCTGAAGTTAATGCACAAGATCTTATTAAACTGCTTGAAAAAATCAATTCAAGAATAACAGGAGATTATGCAGAAGGCGATTATATCTATACATTGCCGGATGTGGAATCAGATTTAACAAAAATCAGATTGGATTTGAACAATATCTCCAAAACGCTTATTAATACAGAAAATATGTCTGATGAAAAAATAGGCGATATTTATTCAAGCTTAAACAACTTAAAAATAAGCATAGAAAGACTTGAAAACAGCAATGTCAATGAAGAAATTGTTGAAGTAAAAAAACGTTTTGATGAGCTTAACGAAGATATATCAAGTATCAGCAAAAGAACAAATAAGCTGATAATCTCTTCTGATGAAGTTAATAAAACTCTCCAAAAACATATCGATGAATTTACAAAAATTGTTGAACATTTTGATACAGTTACTAAAAAGTTTACAGACGATGCATTAATACACAACATAAATCAAAGACTAGAAATTCTTGTAAACTCTAATAAAGCATTAAATGAAGCATTTATGTATCTAGCCGAATGGATTGATAATACCAGTGAATCATTTAACAGTATAAAAGAAAACTTTGCTAAAATATCGGAAAAATACGAAGAACCTGATTATACAGCTGATAATTTAAAAATTCTTTCAAAAAAAGTTGAACAACAAGAAGCGAAACTTGTTTTAATAAATGAAAAACTTGATACGCTCATGAACGGAGATAATTCTGAAGTAAAATCACTTTTAGAATTTATTGCCTCTCAGGTAAGTGTTGCAAATGAAAAGATTATAGAACACGATAAAATGGCTCAGCGTGTTGAATCTATTGAAAGACAGCTTAAAAAAGTCGAAAAAAATATAGGACTGATTACAGCTTATCTTGAGGATGATGAAGACTAGTTATTGCTCATAACCAGTTTAAAAGTTGTCAGATTTTTAAGTGCAAATATTTTATGCTTAAAATTTTGACCTTCGTTGATTTTGAATATACGGATTATACGTTGTATTTCTTCCAAATTTTTTCTTGAAGTTATATCATAAACATTTTTAACCGGATCAGAAACAACGCCAATAATTGTATTCAATTCATGTTCTTTCATCTGTCAAATTCCTCTAAATCTCTATATTCTTATAAAGTAAATTTGACCAGAATAATTGCCTAATTAAAAAAAAATGGTTAAGTAATGTTAACGAAAAATTAAATAATAAATATATACATATAATATATAAATAGTTTTAAAGATACTAACTTATGTTACAATACAATAGAATTTTAAATAAATAGTTGCGAAAATACTAAATCTTTCGTATATAATATAACACATACAACAGCTATATAAGGAGAGATGCATTGCTGCCTATAATAACAGAAGAACACGCCAGTCTGGCATTTGCTGAAATTTTTCAGGATGTTCATGCTTGGCGAAAAAAAATGATTCATTATCTAAAAGAAGAGAATCCGGAAATTAATTCAGCAATCATTGAAGCAGCAAATAATACGGATTTAGACCCAAAAGCAGTAGCCCTCGGCGCATACATGACATATTTATTGCTGGAAATGGCGGCAAAAGATGAAGCAGGCATGGATTTTGATGCAGAATAATCAATCTACATACAAAAAATCTTCATTTTCGTCTTTATAATCTTCCCAAAGAGGAATTTTATCCAGATTGGATTTTTCATCATCTGCTTGTTCCTCTTTATTAGAGTGCTTTTTAGCCTTTTTGTTAGCTTTTTTGATAAGATTAGCCACATTCATCATGGCAAGAGAATTCAATGTAGCATTCAATTGAGCGCTTCTATCAACATACTGAGAAGTTCTGAGAGCCTCTTGCTCTTCTTCCGCACGCTGAGTAGCAAAATATTCAGTTCCCTGACTCATTTTATCATCAGAGGTTTTTGCTGCAGTACCGGATATGTCGCCGCTTTTAAAATTGAAGCTGCCGCCAATACCGAAAAATCCTGCTGAACGATTATCAACCACTCGGGCTCTCCTGCTCTCTTACTTTACCTAACACAATTCAGTATTTATATGAATAAAAACCGAAAATTATATTTTTTGTTAGTTATTTATATTATTTTAAAAGATATTAACAATAATTTACATCCACCTGTTAGACCAAATTAAAGATAAAAAACAATATTAATCAAGAAATCAGCAACAAGGAGGTAGACAGTAGATTTTATTGCTGATTTAGTTGTTGAAATCCCCACATCCTTAGCCCCGCCTGTAGTTTTATAGCCCTGAGTTGCACACACCAGAGTAATTAACACACCGAAAACAAAGGCCTTAAAGAGACTTATATAAATATCTCTTGTATTAAGCATAAGCCAGACAGTATTAAAAAATCTGTTAGGATGTAAGCCAATAGCAAAATACGCAACCATCATCCCGCCGACTATACCAATAAACTCCGCTAATAAAACCACCATCGGCACAGTCACGGCAGCCGCAATTATTCTTGGAGCAAAATAATATCCGACAGGACTCACATGAAGAGTTTTTAATGCATCAATCTGTTCTGTTACCTGCATATTTGCGACTTCAGCACAGATAGCCGTACCGGCACGAGCACCAATAGCAAGTGCAGCAAAGCCCGGAGCAATTTCTCTTACCAAAGCAACAGCAATAAAGCCGCCTACATAGCTTTCTGCTCCGCTCATAAGAAATTGTTTTGATATCTGAAGAGTAATTACTGCCGAAGCTATAAATACAATAATCAAAGAAATCGATAAAGAGTCATAGCTAATCATTGCAGCTTGAGAAATAACAGAACTCCATTTAGTATTTCTGTTAAATATATACCTAATTGATTCTATTAAGTTTTGTACGCACAAGCCTAAAAAATTAATCATAAATAGGTGTACACCATTTTTTATATTTTTCTACTCGGCCTTTAACAACATCAAAGTATAATTTTTGAAGTTCTTTAGTATGTTCGCCGACAACGCCGGAACCGAGAGGTCTGTTATCAATTTTAGTAATAGGGCTGATTTGTGCTCCGGTACCGCAATAAAATGCCTCATCAGCAGTATAAAGCTCGCTTCTTGATATTTCTCTCTCTTCAACTTCAAGCCCCATAACATTTTTAGCCAGTTCAATCACGGTATTTCTAGTTACGCCGACTAAAATATTATCAGTAGTTTCTGTCGTCACAAGAGTATTTCCATGGATAAGGAAGAAGTTCATTGCCGAACCTTCAGTAACAAATCCCTGCTGTGAAAGAACAATAGCATCATCAAAACCTGCAAGTCTGGCATCTGTAATAATTAAAGCAGTATTAGCATAAGAACCGCTAACCTTTGCTCTGGGAGGAATAGCATTATCATCCACTCTGCGCCAGTTTGAGACACAAACGCTTAAACCGTTAGACACATCTATATAATCACCCATCGCAAAAGAGAAAATCAATGTCGAATCAGGATTATCAATCAAGCCCGGCCCAATTTTACACGCACTTTTAAATATTTGAGGTCTAATATATGCATCTGTGCGATAATTGTTCTTTTTTAATAAATCTTTTACAAGCCCGCACCACTCATCAACAGAATATTTTGAATGCATATGCATTATTTTTCCGCTGTTTATAAGTCTTTCAAAATGTTCTTTCATTCTGAATGCATATAACTGGTCTTCTTCTTTATTATAATAAGCTCTGATTCCCTCAAAAACCGATGTTCCGTATAAAAAAGCATGCGTTCTGACGGGAATTGAAGCCGTCTTCGCATCTAAGTATTGTCCATCTAAAAATACATATTCTGTCATGATAAGTCCTTTCTTTTCATCGGCTTCAATTACAATTATCCTGATTTTTTGAATTTGTGCAAGAGGTTTATACAAAATTTTCATGCAATACATGCAAATACAGAAAATATACAACTGCAGCCTGCTATTAAAAATGCTATAATGGTAATTATAATAAGACAGGAGGCATTTATGACCCCAAAGCACCTTTTCACAACATTAATTTTCTGTTTTATCACTTTTAATAATTTTTCATGCCAGGCTCATGAGGATTCAAATACCAGACTTTATTCAATAAATTTTTACCAAAATTTAAAATCCTGTTCGCCTTATTCAGAGAAAAAATTTGATGGAAATGAGATTAAAATTCTGGGACAAAATGAAGAAAATTGCCTAGTATTAAAAATTTCAAAAGAGAATACTCAAGCTTGTGTGTTTAAACCCGAAGAAATAAGCAAACTTGTAGAAGCAGGCTTTTCAACAGCTCAACCTAAAAGACATTTTTGGGAAAAAGGCAAAAATATCTTTAACAATTCTCAAGAAAAAACATACTGGAATTTTTATAAATATAAATGCAAAGAGATTCAACTCGAGTAACGGTCAAACTACACTTCACTAAAATATTTATTATATATCTTCATTGAACAGTATTCACCACACATAGTACATGGTTTGCTATCTTTGAGGGATTCAAATACACATTTGTCAATCGCATATTTTTGCTGCTCTGTCCAATCCAAATTTTTTCTGGCAACAGACATCAATCTGTCTCTTTCTATTGCCTGTTTATTACCACGGGCCAAATCAGCCGAATGAGCGGCAATCTTACTTGCAATAATACCCTCTCTGACCTGACGGGCATCAGGCAGACCTAAATGCTCGCTCGGAGTAACATAACACAAGAAATCAGCCCCATGTAAAGCAGCAAGAGTTCCGCCAATAGCAGACGTTATATGGTCATACCCGGGAGCAATATCCGTAACCAACGGCCCTAGCACATATAAAGGTGCATAATCAGTCAAAACTTTTATAGTTTCAATCATTGCCGGAATTTTATTTAAGGGAACATGCCCGGGGCCTTCAACCATAGATTGAACGCCAAAATCTCTGGCACGTTTTACAAGCTCACCCAATACAAGCGTTTCAGCGACCTGCGCTCTGTCGCCGGCATCAGCCGTACAGCCGGGGCGCAATCCATCCCCCAGAGAAAGAGTAACATCATAATCTCTGACAATTTCCAATAATTCATCATAATACTCGTACAAAGGATTTTCCTTGCCGGTTTCTTTTACCCAGCAGGCAAGCATTGAACCGCCTCTGCTGACAATATCAGTTACCCTTCCTTGTTTTTCCAGCTGGTCAACAACAAATTTTGTAACACCACAGTGAACTGTAATAAAGTCAATTCCGTCCTTACACTGTTTTTCAATATCAGAAAAAAGCTTATCTTTACTGAGTTTTGCAATATCCTGATATTCATCAAGAGCTTCTTTACCTGCCTGATACATAGGCACCGTGCCAATCGGCAGATGTGTAGCCGCAATTATCTGTTTTCTGGTTTCATCAATATATTTACCCGTAGACAAATCCATCAAAACATCAGCCTCATTGGCCTCTATAACTTTTACTTTTTGAAGCTCTTCTTCAATTGTACTCTTCTCGTTTGAAGTACCGATATTAGCATTAATCTTTACTGTAAGCCCCTCGCCTACGCCAACAGGAATACAATTTGAACGCTGGTTATTTTTGAGAATTACAACCCGTCCTTGAGCAACTTTTTCACGTAAAAGTTCTTTATCAATACCTTCTTTTTGCGCAACATATTCAATTTCTGCTGTAATATTTCCTTTTTTAGCTTCAATTATTTGTGTAGTCATTTTTATCTCCGTAATGTTAACAATTATTTACTTAATTATAATATCAAAGAAAATTAGAAAATACTCAATATTTTACATCTTTACAAAGCAATGTTTCCGTTGTTACAATAATTGAAATTGTAAAAAAAATTAATATTTATGTCAAAAAATAGCACTTACATGTTTTGTATAAACATATTTATGGAAGGCATCTCGTTTTGAAGTTTAACAGTGAAACAAAAAAATTAGATACGGAATCTCAAGGTATAGAAGGAAAACAATCAAACCCGATTATACCCTCAGATTTGGTGTCTAAAATAAATCATTTAAACTCAAGAACCACAGCCAACAGATTTTACGGCGGCTATAACCAGCAGAACTGGAAACCTGCGGGAATTGTCGATACAAATGAAATTTTAAGATACATAAATGAAGTAACTAAAGATAAAGAAACCCAGAATGAATTATTTTATTCACTGCATAATATCTTTATCAATAAAATGAATGCTCTGTTTACGTCTTTTGGAACTTATAATGAACAATCTAAATGCGTAAATCTCAAAATTATAGATAAGATAGGAAGCACATTTACGAGCAGAGTACTGATTAACGGGCATGGCACGCCGATTGAAACGGCATTTAAGTCCAAAGAACCTGTTTTTGTTGATAACAACAGTTTTCTTAACATACATTATTTAAGCGCATCTGCAGCTGCGATACTACCGCTGTGCGCCGGTGAAAAATGCCTGGGAGTTATGATTGTAGGAGATAATAATTACGAATCTTCTTCTGAAATCTATAAATTGATGTCAAGCTACCTTGCGTTATTTATACAGAATAAAGAACTCTCTGACAAAGTACTGCTCAACACCCATACGGATGCATTGACAAACCTGAATAACCACAGAAAATTTCAGGAAATTTTAACTCAGGAAATTGACAAGGCAAACCGCACTGACACTAAAACATCAGTAGTAATTTTTGACATAAACAATATTTCACAAATTAACAAAGATTTTGGCCCGGCCAAAGGTGATGAAATAATAAAGCTCGTTTCGGACAAGATTAAACAAAATATAAGAAATAACGACAGCGCCGCAAGATACGGCGGTGATGAAATCGCAATTGTTCTCCCCGATACAAATACAGATGATGCAAAATACCTTGCAGAATATCTTACCTATACATTATCTTGCTGTTTAGTGGACGGAGTAGGCCCGATAAAGGTTTCGGTAGGAATAGCGACATATCCCGATTCAACTAAAGACCAGGAAAAATTACTTATTCTCGCAGAACAGGCCATGTATATTTCTAAAAGTAAAGGTTACAAAAACGGAATGTCGACTATTGTCTGCACTAACGATTTTGATTTCTGGGATGATATGGCCCTCAGTTCATTTGCTTCCGTAATAGCAAAACGGCACTCCCAAATAGGCATAAACTTTGATGAAGAGCTTGTAAATAAATTCCACAACGAAGAAATAATATCCCAAAATCACTTAATTGAAGTTGTAACATCATTAGCCTCCGCAATTGATGCAAAAGACGAATATACCAAAGGCCACTCTTCTTCCGTATCCAGATACTCCGAAGCACTGGCAAGAAGTTTGAATCTTCCGGAAAAAGATGTTGAACGAATAAAACTGGGTGCAATACTTCATGATATAGGAAAAATCGGTATTCCTGAAAATGTATTGAAAAAGCCCTCCCGCCTCACAGATGAAGAATGGGAAATAATGAAGCAGCACCCGACAATAGGGGCTGAAAAAGTTCTTCTGCCAAATGAATCACTTCATGATTTAATACCTATTGTAAAATACCACCATGAACACTGGGACGGCTCAGGATACCCTGAAAAACTCAAAGGTGAAGAAATACCATTAGCAGCAAGAATTGTCTCAGTTGCAGACGCATACCATGCATTAATAAGCGATAGACCATACAGAAAAGGTTTATCCGTAGAAAAAGCCTGTGAAATTTTGAAACTGGGTGCAGGCATTCAATGGGATAAACGACTTGTTGATGAATTTATTAACATTGCTCCTTCACTTGCAGCTAACATATAAGCACTGTCTTTTTTGCAGCAAGTGTAGTAAAATATATCTAACAAAATGTAAGGAAGTTTATGAGTGAGAAAATAATTATCATCGACTCAGATGAAACATCAAGAACAATTGTTAAAAATTATCTGCAAAATATTGAGAATGCTGAATTTTTTGCAGAATTTGACAACTATGAAGCCGGCATAGGATTTGCTGCCTCACAAGATTCCTGCATTGTACTTTTTGATATATCAAATGACGAAGAACTAAAGCTCAACTATCTTTCAAAAATACGCATACAAAATAAAAAAGCTCAAATTATAGCGCTTACAAACAATATTTCTACCAATACAATTATTAAAGCAATGAGAGCCGGTGCATCTGAATTTCTCTCAAAGCCATTGACTGAAACAGGCTTTAGAGCTTTGTTAAATGAACTGGTAAATACGCAGAATGTTGAAGAAGATTCTTGTAAAATCATTTCTGCTTTTTCAAATAAGGGCGGAATCGGAAAAACTTCAATTGCAGTTAATTTAGCTGTAGAAATAGCGGAAATGACAAAAGAAAAAGTTGCATTGATTGACCTTAATCTGCAGCTTGGGGATGTTTCGACCTTTTTAGATTTAACGCCGCCTTTTGATATCTCATATATTGTAAAAAATATTGATAATATGGATGATAATACATTATTACAGAGTTTATGCAGATATAAAAATTCAACCCTTTATGTAGCAGCTGATCCGATAAATATTGAAAACTCTAAAGAAATAACAGCCGAACAGATACAAAAACTCCTCGGACGGTTAAAAAAGGTGTGCTCGTATATTATTATTGATATAGGAACAAGTATTGATGCAAAAACAATAGCGGCAATGGATATTTCTGATTTAATTCTATTGGTGGCTATTGTCAATCTTCCTGCAATAAGAAATATGCAAAGATGTATGAACCTTTTTGAACGGTTGAATTATCCGTCTGACAAAATAAAATTGGTTTTAAACAGATACATGGAAAACGAAGACATAAAAACATCCGATATTGAAGATGTTGTTAAACAAAAAGTGTACTGGAAAATTCCGAACAATTATCTTACAATGATGTCGGCAGTTAACAAAGGTGTCCCTGTGAACGCAGTGAACCCTGATTCCAATATTGCCGTAAATTACAAAGATTTTGCCTCAAAACTGTGTGATTACCTTATTACGCAAAAATTAAGAAAAAATAATAAAAAAAATGACATGTAACTACATTAACCGGAGATAAAAAAGTGCCTCTTAAGGATAGACTAAAATCAAAACAATCAGAAAATTTACCAGAAATAACAGATGTACAACCGGCGCAGTCCGATACGGTTGAATTCAAAGTGTCAACAGAAAAGCTGACTAAAAAAATATTAAGCGTTAAAGACAACGCTAACCTCGGTGCCATCGTAAAAGAACTGGCAAAATTTTTAGAAACTTTGACAGACAATAATACAGAACTTGTTTTAAAAGGACGTTTTGATGTCGGTAAAAAAGCGCTTATAGCATGTTTGCTTTCTAATATTTCGGAAAACAGTGAAATAATCTCTGAAATTTACAATGAAGACAGCGCTTTAAGAAAAAAACGCAGCCTCAAAGAAAAAATAAGAAACGCCAGAGCAAAAGCCCTGGAGAGCGATGAGCAGACTGAATAGAAAACTCCTCACCGGCCTTTATTTATGCTTTACAACAGTTAAACTAATTGAACATAATTTTATATTGTTGTAATATAAGTGCAACAGCATAGATAAGGGGAATCAGGATGGAATTGGATATAATAAAAAAAGAAGATCCGCAGGTTGCAGAATTAATTGAAGAAGAATTAAAAAGACAGCAAAACACAATCGAGCTTATTGCCAGTGAAAATTTCACATCGGAAGCAATAATGGCAGCTTGTGGCACTGTTTTGACAAATAAATATGCAGAAGGAAAACCTTATAAAAGATTTTATAACGGCTGCGAAAATGTAGATAAGATTGAAGAACTGGCGCAAGAAAGATGTAAAAAGCTTTTCAAAGTTGATCACGCAAATGTCCAGCCTCACAGCGGTGCTCAGGCAAATATGGCAGTATTCCTTTATGCAGTTAAGCCGGGCGATACGGTAATGGGTATGGATTTATCTAACGGCGGCCATCTTTCTCACGGCTCACCGGTAAATTTTTCAGGAATGTATTACAACATTGTAAGCTACGGCGTAGATGACAACGGCTGCATAAATTATGACGAAGTTGAAAAATTAGCCAAAGAACATAAGCCAAAACTCATAATTGCAGGAGCAAGCAACTATTCAAAAATCATAGATTTTAAAAGATTCAGAGAAATAGCAGATTCGGTAGGCGCATATTTAATGGCCGATATTGCGCATATTGCAGCGCTTGTTGCAGCCGGCATTCACCCGTCACCAGCAGGTTATGCACATTTCATAACTACTACAACACATAAAACTCTTAGAGGCCCCAGAGGCGGAATTATTATGTGTGATGCAGAACATGCTGCCGGTATAGACAAAGCAGTTTTCCCCGGTCTTCAAGGGGGGCCGCTGGAACATATAATAGCAGCCAAAGCAATCGCACTTAAAGAAGCAATGGAACCGTCCTTCAAAGAATATGCCGCTCAGGTTGTAAAAAATGCACAGACACTGGCTAACGGCCTTATGGATGAAGGAATGGATATAGTCGGAGGAGGAACAGAAAATCACCTCATGACGCTGGATTTAAGAAAATTCAACAAAACAGGTAAAGATATTGCTAATGTTCTTGAAAAAGTCGGAATTACGGCAAACAAAAATACAGTTCCGAATGATCCGCAAAGCCCATTTGTAACCAGCGGCGTAAGACTTGGCGCTGCAGCTGTTACAACCAGAGGCTTCAAAGAAGATGACATGATTGAAATTGCAAAAATAATTGCTTCCGCAGTAACAGCATCAGATAATGAAGTTGCATTGAAAAATTTGCGTGAACGTTCTTTGAAACTCTGCCAAAAACATCCGTTATACAAAAATATGAGGCATTAATAAATGTTTGCTTTTAAATTGACAGACGCTCAGATTTTGGGAGCAGTAATTTCATATCTCTTAGGTGTCTTTATTGTACCCTTTGTCATACAATTTTCAAAGGAGCATCACCTCATAGACAAGCCCAATGAAAGAAAAATTCACCATGGTCAGATATCACGGCTCGGCGGAATTGCTATCTGGCTAAGTGCAATGATTACATTTCTTTTGCTTGTATTAATGAGCTATTACCCATATGGCAAACTGCTTTCAGGCATTTTACTCGGCAGTTCGTTAATGTTTTTACTCGGTCTTATAGACGATATTTACGGGCTTGGTGCTAAATTCAAACTTGTTATACAAATTTCTATCGCCACAATCGTCTTTCTGTTAGGTATAAGCGTTGACACAATATACAATCCGTTCGGAGCCCCAATACATTTAAGTTCCATAGCATCGTACATAATCACAATTCTATGGATAGTTGGTATAAGCAATGCAGTAAACTTTATTGACGGCGTAGACGGTCTGGCCGGTTCTATTGTAACAATAAGCGCAGTATCATTAGGGCTTATTGCTACGGCAATGACTCCGACAAGCGCAATAAGCGCTCTTATTGCTTTCATATTAGCCGGCTCAATGCTCGCATTTTTAACTTACAACTTTAATCCGGCAAAAATATTTATGGGAGACTCAGGTGCATTGTTTGCAGGATTTTTACTTGCAACACTTTCTGTGACAGGAGTTATGAAATCTGCTGCATTGACAATGTTTGTACCATTTTTTGTTTTGTCTGTACCTATACTGGATATAACATTTTCATCATGCAGGAGGATATTAAAGGGCAAATCACCATTTACGCCTGATGCTGAACATATACACCACAAACTGTTAAAAGCCGGTCTGTCACAAAATAAAACCGTTCTTATCTTAGCAACAATTGCAGTTGCATCGGGCGCATTCGCATCTATATTTGTAAGCTCTTCCGTTACAAAATATTTATTCTATGCTGTCGGAATAGCTTTAATCATGCTAATATTAAGCTTTTTCTCCAGCCGAAGCAGAAACAAGGATAAAGCAGAGAATTAAAATGGAAATTTTTAATACACTAAATGAAAATAAAAATTTATCAATCTGTTTAGGCTTTTTTGACGGAGTACATGAAGGACACAAGGTTGTGCTGAAAAATACCGTAAACCTTGCAAAACAAAACGGCTTAAAATCAGCTGTAATTACATTCAAAGACCATCCGCTCTGTTATTTACAAAACAGAACACCTCAATATATTGTGTCATTGGAAGAGCGCATTAAATTAATCGAAACGCAAGGTATTGATTATGCTTATGTACTGGAATTTGATGACAGCATTGCTGACTATCTGGCAACCGATTATTTAAAAGAAGTTCTCGTTAAAAATTTTGCACCGAGATTTATTACAACAGGGTTTAATCACTACTTCGGAGTAAATAAACAGGGAAATGCAGAGCTGTTAAGAAATAATCAAAAAAATTATAATTATAAATTTTATGAAATTCCGCCAATAACGTTCAACAACACCTTAATTAGCAGTACAAAAATTCGTCAATACATAGGTGAAGGAAATTTGGCTGACATAAAAAATCTTCTGGGATATGACTTTTATATAAAAGCTCCGGTCATTGAGGGCAAAAAAATAGGCAGAACAATATCCTTTCCCACTGCAAATTTAAAATATCCTAAAGATATAATAAAACTTCCCAAAGGAGTATATATAGCAGAAGCTGAGATTGACGGAAAAATATTTTCCGCCGTTGCAAACATCGGGGTTCGTCCTACGGTCTCGGATGAAAAAAAATTACTCGCAGAAATACATCTGCTGGATTTTAATAAAGACATATACGGAAAAAATATTAAGGTCATTTTCAGACAAAAAATACGTAATGAAAAAAAATTTGATTCGCTAAGCGAATTAAAAAGCCGAATAATAGAAGATGCATCTATTGCAAGAAAATTTTTCAATTCATAAAAGTTCCATGGTACAAAATATTAAAATAGCATAAATTATCATTATGTAAACTGCGGTAATCTTCGTAATAGTTGGCATTCTCTTTCTCCATAATATTTCAAATCGGTCTTTCTTGATTAATTTTTATACGCTAAAGTTAATGTTCATATTACCCGATCGGAAAACGGACGGGTAATTTTGTAAAATTGTAGTAATATAGCTTTCAATAGACGCTTTTCTATTGTAGACTTTTAATATAAATCAACCGGAAAAGAGGCTTTATGACTAACATAATTCAAGGAAATCTTGTTACAAATAATGAAAAATTTTGTATAATTATATCCCGCTTTAATGAATTTATAGGCTCAAAGCTGCTCTCGGGAGCAATAGATGAGCTTGTGCGGCATGGTGTAGCAGAAAATTCAATTGACATAATTTGGACACCCGGAGCCTTTGAAATCCCGCTAATCTCTAAAAAAGCGGCAAAAACCGGTAAATACAATGCCATTATAACTTTGGGCGCTGTTATAAGAGGAGCGACAGGTCATTATGACTATGTTGCCGGAGAATTAGCAAAAGGAATAGCTCATGTTTCACTTGAAACAGAAATTCCAGTAATATTTGGCGTTTTGACAACAGAAAATCTGGAACAAGCAATCGAAAGAGCAGGAACAAAAGCCGGAAATAAAGGCGCAGAAGCAGCCAAAGCAGCAATTGAAATGGCTAATCTTTCCAAATTAATTTAAACACCTTAAATATATAAAAAACTCTTTTCACAGTGATAAAAAAGAGTTATAATATATATGTGTTTATTATTTAACAGGAGCGTTGCTGTGAGTATTAATTTAAAGCAAGCCTTTACTTTTGCGTGGGATGATTCGGATTTCTTCTCAAAATGGGTTATCGGCTCATTCATACTGGTTTTTCCGACCTTACCCGAATGGTTTCCCGGCATCAAAAGAATGTTTGCAAATCCGGCAAATGCTCTATTTTTAGCAATTTTTATTATTTTAGCGCTTATTGTTTACCTGGCAGTCACAGGATATTTTTATAAAACAGTGCATAACAGAATAGTACACGCAGAAGAAAAACTCCCTGACTGGAAAAATTTCTGGGAATATGTGAAAAACGGAATAAAAGCATACTGCGGCTCAATTATCTTCGCATTGCCATATGCTGCAGTATTTCTCGCAGCTTGCTATTTTCTTCATCCTGATTTCAAATCACCCGTATTTTTACTTATCTTAGTAATTTTATATATGATATTTTTTGCATTGTATCTTGTTATGTCACTAAACTTTGCAATAAAATTACGTTTCTGGGCCTTTTTTACATACAGAAGAGCTTTTAAAAGAATAAAAGGCAGAATTAAAGAATACCTCATTTTCTATGCCTACTGCCTTGCTCTTTCAATAGGAGCGCTTATTATAACGGCTGTTTTCTCTTTGTCAGGATTAACAACTTTATTGATACCATTTTTTGCTTTTTATATATACATGGTTTTTGCTGATTTATATTCACAATTTTTATTTGAATAAATAATGCATAAAATTTGTAATAAGCATCTGTTCAATTTACAAAAAAAATGTTAAAATTCCTTTTGTATATGTATTATAAAAGGAGTTAGTATGAAATTAAACATTTTAAAGGCTTTTTTATTTTTTAAAGAGGACAGCCTATGGGTAAAAAAATTTTTAATCGGCTGTGCATTTATGATATTTCCTGTATTATTCAGTTTTTTATATTCAACCGTAGGAGTTCATATTACTACATCCAAAGCAGTACTGATATTAATATTAGTATCCGGTCTGATAGCTCTGATTTCATGGCTATTTATTTGCGGTTACTATTCAACAGCAATTAATTTTCAAATTACGGAAAAGCAAGCAGAACTGCCGGCATGGAAAAATTTTAAGAATATGTTATTCGCAGGAGCAAAATATATACTCGGTGTCATATTATGTGCACTGCCTTTCTTCATAATTTTAGCCGTATTTCTCTTGCTATTTTTGTACACAACTATGTCAAAACCAATTATCGCACCTATATTCGCAATTATTGTAATATTGATGCTTGTCTGCATATTTGCATCTTTGATATTAATGACATCAAATTTCGGAACAGATTTAAAACTCTTATCATTTATTAACTACAAACAAGGATTTGAATTAGTTAAAAACAATTGGAAAAATTATTTGTTAATACTGGCAATGGGACTGGTTATTTTATTGATATATTTGTTAGTGGACTTTATTCTGAGACTGACCAAAGTGGGTATGATTCTAATGCCGTTCATATGGACATATATGATTTTTGTTTCGGCTATTTTACAAGCCCAATTTGCACTTTCAAAAAATCAACAAACAGAAAATTAAACAGACCAATTCTTATGCTAAAATTGAAGGATGAAAGAAATTGATTTTTTAAATATTATTTCAGATATTCTTCGAGACTCCGAATATATTGGAGATGATTGTGCATATTTAAAGGATTTGGACATCTTCATAACACAAGACACACTTGTAGAAGATGTCCATTTTTTGTTGAAAACGACATCCGCTTATAATCTGGGAATAAAGGCAGCAGCCGTGAACCTTTCCGATTTGGCATCTTGTGCAGCAGTACCGCTGTATTTGACAATCTCATTATCATTGCCGGAAAAGACAGAGGGGTGTTTTGTCAGAGAATTTTATAAAGGAATAAATTACGTTTGCCAAAAATATAAGATTAAAGTTGTAGGCGGAGACCTCACAAAATCCGAAAAAGTCATGATATCAATTTGTGCAATAGGAAAAAAGAAAAGCAAATATTTAGCCGCACGAAAAATGGCATTGCCGGGAGACATTGTTATAACAACAGGAACACATGGCGACAGCGCAGCAGGTTTAAGGCTGCTTCCGGAGCATAATAAATTTACTGCTAAACATATTACCCCCATACCAAGAATAGAAGAAGGACTTGAACTTGGAAGCATTTGCAGCGGGAATTTTGCAATGATGGACACATCGGACGGACTTGGAGATGCACTGTATAAAATAGCCAAAGAAAGCAAGGTAAAATTAGAAATTGATTTTTCCAAAATACCCTACACAAAAGAATTGAAAGACAGATTTTCAGAGGAATATAAAAAACTAATATTATGGGGCGGAGAAGATTTTGAGCTTGTTGCATGTATCAGAGAGGAGGATTATTGCAAAATTGACAAATCAAAATTTTTCAAAATCGGAAGGGTAATAGAAAACACATCAAAAGGATTTGTTATAATAAAAGACAAAGACAGTGACTATTTGATAGATGAAGAAGTACTGAGTCAAAACAGCTACAAGCATTTTGGGGAATAAAATGGAATTATCAGTGATTATAACAGCAGGCGGCTCGTCTACACGCTATGGAAACAGAAATAAATTATTGGAAAAAATCAACGGGAAAGAAGTTATACTTCACGCTATAGAAGCATTTTTCTCAATAAATCCACGGGAAATCATCATCCCTGCGTCAGAATCACTCGAGCCCGTAATAAAGAGGTTGACAGAAAAAATGCCGGTAGTAAAGGTTATACGAGGCGGTAAGACCAGACAAGAATCAGTATTTAACGGAATTAAAGCTTGCAAAGGCAAGGGGCTGGTTGCTATTCATGATGCAGCAAGGCCGCTTGTTAAACCGGAAGATATAAAAAAATGTATAGCAAAAGCAAAAGAAACAAAAGCTGCAATACTGGCAGTAAGAGCAACGGACACAATCAAGAAAGTTGATGGAGAAGGAAAGATTATTGAAACTCCGGACAGACAGCAGCTCTGGTGCGTACAAACGCCGCAAATATTTGATTACAAACTTATATATTCAGCACATACAAAACTCAGCACAGAGTCATTTTCAGATGATGCAGGTTTGCTTGAACATCTCGGAATACCCGTATATATAGTTGAGGGTTCTTATACAAACATAAAAATAACAACAAAGGCTGATTTATCCGTTGCAGAAAATTTGCTTAATATTTCTTAACAAAATTTACAAAAAAGTAAATTCTCCCACACCTAATGTTTTTATCTAAATAAGAGGATTTAAAATTTGGGAAAGGGATAAAAGAGATGGCAATCGGCAACACACTTGCAAACCTTGCAGTTACAAATGACACAGCACTTAAAGCAATGGAATTGTGTTTTAAACAAATGGGAGAAACACAAAAAAATCTTGCAGAAATGTATGCAAAACAACAGCAAGCCAGAGAAGAAAAAGTAACAGCCGACTACCAAAAAGCTCTTGAATCCTTAGAAATACAAGAAACAAAAGAAAAAGAAGCACTCATAGCCGCAACACAAAAAGTTGAACAAAAACCTCAATCAGCAGACGCATTAACAACAGGCGAAAAAGTCAAAGGATTCTTCAGCGGAATCGGAAAAAGCATCAAAGGCATGTTCTGCGATGAAAAAGGATTCAGCTTAAAAAGAACTTTAACAACAGCAGCAGTAGGAGCTGCAGCAGCAATAGCATGCACAAATCCTATCGGGTTGGCCATAGTAGCAGGCACCGGTATAATTTCAGGCGGCATACATTTAGTTAAAGGTATTTCAGATGCTAACAGCGCAAAGACAAAAGAAGAAGCATACGCAGCTTATGAAGATATCGGCGGAGCAACTTTTGAAATAGCAGGCTCAGTCGCAGGTGCTAAAACAGCAGCAGGATTGAAAATCACAAAAGGCGGTTTCACCGGAACATACAGAGCAGCAAAAAGCAGTGTTGCGAAGGCTTATGAAGCAGTAAGACACCCTCAAAGAACTTACAACACTTACAAAGGCTCTATTTCAAGACTTCAAGATAAATATTCTGTAAATACAGATATAGCAAATACAAAAGCCAATGTTAAAGCACAAATTACAGAAAAATATACAACACGCATTGCAAGAATCGAAGCACAAAAAGAAGCTAATCTGGCTAAAATAGCAGAATTAAAACAAAATTCTAAAAATACAGCTAAAATTGAAAAATTAGAAGCAGAAAACAAAGCGTATGATACACAAATAGCTGAATTAAACAGACAAATTAAAAATCTTGATACAGAAACAGCAGGAGCAACACTTCAACAAGATGTTAAAGCACGCAGTCAAAGAATAAATGAACTTAAAAAGCAAATAGAAGAAAATGAAGCTGCAATCGCTGAAAAGAAAAAAGTAAGCAGCAAAACAGAAGAACAAAAACAAGAAATAAAAGCTCTTGAAGCAGAAAACCAAGCAGCAGCAACAGAATTACAAAATCAACAAAAACTGTACGCAGTAGAAATTCAAAACAGAAAAATTCAGGTACGTAAAGAAAGAATTGAAGAATATCAAGCTGAAATTAAAGAAATTCAGGCAAAAATTGACAGAGCTAAAAAATCAATCGAAACAATGAACGAAAACATTAAAAAAATGCAAAATAAAAATAATTCCGGTAAATATACTGCCACAATTAAAACAGTCAAAGAAACAATTGCAAAAACTGAAAAACAAATTGCATCCGCTGAAAAGTCAATTGCAGATAAGGAAAGCATAATTGCAAAACACAATGCAGCAATAAAAGACGCAGAATTAACACTCAAACTTCAAAATACAAAAGCAACTGCAAATCAAACATTAACAAATCCTGAAACAATACAAGGTATAGTAACAACAGCAGCAGTAAACGGTGCAGCATACGGAAATGAACCTGGCGAAGCAGAACTGATTGAAGTAACAACAGTAGATCCTGAAAGAGATGAAAAACTTGCATTACTTGAAGAAGAACAACTCAAAAGAAGACAAGAACTTGAACAAAATTATAAATCAACTATGAATCAAACAATGATTAATCCTTTCCTGACAAACGTATTCTCAACAGGCATTGACAACTGGGCATTCTATAAACCGGCATTTTAATCAGATTTCTGTATACGCCATATACACGATGAAGAGGCAAGCATAACGCTTGTCTCTTTGTATTTGTAAATAAGATTTGTTTTATATAATATAGAATTAAATTTAATAATAAACAGACCATAAAAAACTAATAAGAGGACTAAAAATTGTTACGAGCAGGGATTGTAGGACTACCGAATGTAGGAAAATCAACTTTATTTAATGCATTAACTTCAACAGCAAATGCGCAAAGTGCAAATTACCCATTTTGCACGATTGAACCTAATATTGGAGTTGTGACGGTTCCTGATGAAAGACTCTATGTACTGCAAAAATTGGTCAAAACGGACAAAGTTGTACCTACAGCTATTGAATTTGTTGATATAGCAGGTCTGGTCAAAGGAGCCAGCAAAGGTGAAGGGCTCGGCAACCAGTTTCTTGCCAATATACGTGAAACTGATGCTATCATTGAAGTAGTAAGATGTTTTGATGACCCTAATACAATTCACGTTACAGGAAAGGTCGACCCTATTGATGATATAGAAACTATAAATACAGAGCTGGCACTTGCTGACATGGCCAGTCTTGAAAAAAGACAGTTAAGACTTTCTAAAGTTGCCAAAACAGGAGATAAAGATGCGATTGCAGAACTTGCCGTTGTAGAAAAATTATTAAAACTTCTTGAAGACGGAAAATTTATTAATGTTAAAGACCACTTCAATGAAGACGAATTACCTTATATAAAATTAATGCACCTGATGACGACAAAACCCGTCATATATGCAGCTAATGTTTCCGAATCCGACTTGGCCTCGGGAAATGACTATGTGGAAAAAGTTAAACAGTATGCCAAAACACATAATGCTGATGTTGTTGTTATTTCTGCAAAAATTGAAGCCGAACTTTCAGAACTAAGTGATGAAGAAAAAAAAGATTACCTTGCTGAACTTGGAGTTGAAAATTCAGGAATTGAAAGAATGATTCAGTCGGTATATCATTTGCTGGATTTAAGAACATTTATTACCGCAGGAGAAATCGAAGTAAGAGCATGGACTATTCCGGCAGGTGCAAAAGCTCCGCAGGCCGCCGGAGTCATCCACACTGATTTCGAAAAAGGCTTTATTCGTGCAGAGGTGACAGGATATGACGATTTTGTTCAATGCGGTTCTTATGCCGTTGCGAAAGAAAAAGGACTTACCCGCCTTGAAGGTAAGGATTATGTAGTTCAAGACGGAGATATTGTACATTTTAGATTTGCCGTATAAAAAAAATACTGGAAATTTTAAATTGTTCTGGTAAAATTAACATGGTTCGCTAAGCAATCGAACAAATTGACAAAAAATAATACGCCGATGTGATGAAATTGGTAGACGTGCTAGACTCAAAATCTTGTGTGGGCAACCACGTGCCGGTTCGACTCCGGCCATCGGCACCA
>CASDVD010000093.1 GCA_949284155.1 uncultured bacterium
AAAAAAGCCGTCCAATTTGAGGCCGGCTACTAGACTTGGGGAGGAGGTTTGTTTGACCTTTCGGTCTAACAATATATACATCGGCACCATGCAATAAAATCTTTAAACTAATTTAAAACTTTTCCTCTATTTGGTTGAGAAAAAAATTATTTCTTAGATAAAAAGCAAAAAATATACAAAAAAAAGCCCGAGGTAATCTCAGGCAAAACTAGACTAATAGGGAAAACTCCTTAAATCTCCAATATAGTTATCAGGGATGATTATACTCTTTATGTTAAATTCAAAAATGCTTTGTTTGTAACCGATATCAACTGCATTGCTTTCCAGAAATCCTCCGGATCCAGCGTTGATTTATTCTCCAGATTTACAGTTACTTTATCTGCATACATCTTTGCTAATTTTTTATCAATTGCATTATTAGCTGCTACTGACATACTTTATTTTAACCTTTTGTTTACTTGCTCATCACTTACATATATATAAAGGATATATTTTTTACATAATTTCAATTTAATATTTTTTTGTTACATTTGTTAATGTTTGTTTGTTTTTATAATAAGTTATGAAAAATGAAACCCTTGAAAAACTAGTTAATAATCAAACTTTGAGCCGGGATAATCTGGAAATATTTATCGATTCCGCAGCCAAAAATGAATACCCTCAAACTGTTATAGCCTCTTTTATAACAGGATTGACAACAAAAGGCCCAAAACTTGATGAAATAAAAAATCTTGTTATAGCAATGAGAAAACAAGCTATCCGGCTTGACTTTGAGCATGGCGATGTAGTGGATAGCTGCGGTACCGGTGCAGACTTACAGGGAACTTTTAATATATCAACAGCAGCAGCAATAGTCACGGCAGCCGCCGGAGGAAAGGTAATAAAACAGACTAATTCCAATATTACAAGCCGCTGCGGCAGCTCTAATTTTGTTGAGGCTCTGGGCATCAAATTATGCAAAACAAAAGAAGAAGCAGAACAACAGTTCAAACAACATAATATCTGTTTTGTACACTCTCCATCATTTAACAGAGCAGCAAATATTCTGAATCCGGTCAGAAAGGAACTGGGATTTCGTTCAATATTTAATTTCACAGGCCCGCTGATAAATCCGGGATTCCCTAATTATCAATTATTAGGCGTTTCATCTCCCGAAATGGCAAAAAATTTAATTGAAGTATTAAAATTACTTCAACTAAAACATGCAATGGTTGTCAATGCAAAAAATCCGCTTCTTGACGAAATAAGTGTTTGCTCTGAAACCGATGTATATGAACTGAAAAACAATGAAATATCTACATATTCAATCAAACCGGAAGATTTTGGAATAAAAAGAGCAGATATAAATGCCCTGAAAGGCGCAACTCCGGAATATAACGCAAACCTTGTAACAGACATATTTTCAGGAAAAATTAAAGGGCACAAAGCCGACATTATTGCACTTAATGCCGGTGCAATGTTGTACCTTTACGGGTTGGCCAAAAATTTAACTGACGGAATAATGCAGGCATATCTAACCATTGATTCCGGCAGTGCAATGAAAAAATTAGAAAAACTAAAAGCTTAGCAGTGATTTTTTTGCTGCCACAACCTTATAAAATTCTCAATTGAACGATTGTACGTTTTCTCGCCTTGCGCCGTGAAAAAACATCCGGGCAACTCATTGTTTTCTCTATGATGAGCCACACACTCGCAGCAGATTCCTTTATTAGAACATACTGCCGTGCAGGTACAATTTTTCAGATTTTCATTTTGCTTACATTCCATTTCAGTCTCCTATTCCGCTTCCGGTTTTTGTATGTCTTATGCTATACTCACACCCGCAGTATTGCTGACGATAGAAATTATTTTCTTTTGCCAGCTGCATTGTTTTCAAAAAACCGTTAGACTTTTTGAAATTTTCATAAACAAAATTCAAGCCGTATTTTTGCTCAATATCCTTTGCTACAGCAAATATTGCATCAGAATTTTTGTGAGGACTTACAGTCAATGTTGTAGTGAAATATGAAAATCCGAGTTCTTTTGCCGCTTCTGCAGTCCGGTTTAAGCGGAATTCAAAGCATTTTATGCATCTTTTACCCTTCTCTGGCTCTTGTTCCAGCCCTTTAACCGAATCATACCATTTTAGATTTTCAAATTCACCTATAATATACTGACACTTAATTTTTTCACAGTATTTTACCAGTTCATTAAGTCTTCTTTGATATTCTGATTCAGGATAAATATTAGGATTGTAAAAATACACAACAGGCTCAAAGCCATCTGAAATAAGCTTTTCTGCCGGATATGCCATACAAACGGCGCAGCAGCTGTGCAAAAGAATTTTTTTCATTAGTTTTTCTCTTTTGCACCTGCCTTTAATAACCTTGCTTTCAGTTCTTCATAAGGTTCAATACCTACATGCGTTTCCATATTAATTTGTATTGCGGGAACACCGTCAATACCCAAATCTGCAGCTGTTTTTATTTCTTTCTGTATTTTCTCTTCAACTTCTTTGCTATAAGCATCAGCTTTCAGTTTTTCTATATCCAATCCCAATTTTTTCGCACCATTGAGAATTTCTTCTTCACTCTTATATTCATTATCAAATAAAGCAGAATTCATATCCCAGTATTTTCCCTGCATACCTGCAGCAATAGAATATCGTGCCATTATACAAGAGCCCGGATGCATTTGAGCTTTCATTTCTTTATTACAAGCAGTATCCAGAGGCAAATTATGATGAACGACTTTTACATTGTCAAGCTCAGTCACTGCTCTATGAAGCATAGTATTTAGCACAAAACAAAACGGACACTGATAATCTGTATATTCATGGACAACAAGAGTCGCATTCGGGTCTCCCAGTACATTACCTGATACTTTATAATCATTAATTCTTGAATATGACTGAAGTTCTTTTTGCTTTTTAACCTGAGGCGTAAATACATTTGTTAATGTCGTATAAGTTAATACAGCAATTGCTATCATTACCAGGAAGAAGAAGGCAATTGCATAATTCAAATTTTTCAATGCTTTTATAAAATCAAGAAAACTTGTCTTAAAAACTTTCAAATAATTTTCATCAGAAGGTTTTGCAACAATAGCAATGAGTAAATTTAACAAATACGTAAAAAAGCACAATATACATATCTTTTGTATTTCAAAAATTGATAAACAAGCAAGTGACATTGAAATTAAAAAAGAAATAAGTCCCAATGCACAAATATAGCTTTCAGGATGCTCAAAGACCTCAAGAAATTTTAAAAATCTTATTTTTTTTATTTTGTCCACAAAAGTGAAAAATAAAAAAATGAAATACAAAAACAATCCCCAAAACGCAAGAGGGATTCCAAAGAATTGAGAATGAGAAGTTTTTGCAACTCCGTCACAATCTATATAGTCATTTATTGAACAAAAACTGGACAATGCATAGGGATTGAAATTCACATCCATATATATCATTGAAAGTTTTATTGAGGTCACAAAGCCAAGAAGTGCAAGAATTGTTAACGCTATTCTTTTAGACAGTTTCATTTTAATTTACTCCTTTTGTTCACAATTATTCTTAAAGAAAACTGATGAAGCCATTGCTATCGTAGTCCAGAACAGGAACTGTACCTGCGGTCTAAAATATATTGTATCAAATAACCCGTGGGTCATAACGCCTATAACGGTTAATATTGCCGAACAAACTACAACCTTTTCGACTACTCCGTCAAGAGAAGTTTTGAAAGTTATAAATTTAAAAGCATTATACAAAAACAGACCGATAAAAACAGCATATGCAATTAAAGCAAATATACCGGCTTCCACGGCAATCTCTAAAGGCACAGAATAAGTACTCAACGCATCAAAGCCTGTCAGCATATATAAACCGTAAATTTCACGAAAAGTTTGATTTCCCGTTCCTATACCAAGTATCCAGTTATCAAGAAACATCTGCCAGGAGGAATTATACACATTCATTCTGAATGAAGTTGAAGAATCCCCTCTTAAAATAAAAATAGAAAGCAGTCTTTTTATAATTTGGGGAGTAGAAATTAATAAGACGCCGATAAAACCGATTATTGCACAGACAAAAGATTTCCAATATTTTTTTACCTTTTCTGAAGCAGAAAAATCAGTATAGATTATCTTTGTAAATAAAAGAATAAACACAAAAATCGTCATGCCCATGCCAAGATATGCACCCCTAGAGCCGGTGAAAAATACAGCCACTGCACAGACAAAAAAAGTGATAAAACTCAAGCTGAAAGTTTTGTAATTTTTTCTCAATAAACAAATCATGCCGGCGGCAATAACACATGGCAGCCCCGCAACCAGATATCCGCCAAGAAGATTAGGATTTAATGGCAGCAGTGTACCATATGCCCTTGAAATAGTATCTTCAGGGTTCACATAGTTTGAATCCTGCCAGGTTGAGATTTGCTCAACTCCGCCTAAATTCTGAATTATTGCAACAATGCTTTCAAAACCGCACATCAAACCAATCAACAGGAAAAAATATTTTATCTTATTAGTATTAGTTTGAAAATAATTTACCGCACTAAAATAATAAAAGATATAAATAACAGTTTTTAAAAAACCATGTATGCTCTGCGCCACTAATTCAGAGTTGAAAGTACTTATTAAACAGATTGAAAAATAAACCAAAAGAGCACAATCCCAGGGGGAAATCCTTACACATGCACCTTTTTTTAAAAACATTTTAGCAATAGTAAGAAGAATAACCCCAATTGCAAGAACACCTATTTTTTCACTCGGCAAAAAAGCTGAACCGGCAAGAGTAAGCCCCATAAATAGCATTACAAAATCATCTATATGCGAAAGAATACAGCTGTTTTTGACTAATCCTTCACTCTTTTGCTGACAAAATTCATATATTTTATTTTTTAGATCTAAAAAACTACTCTCTATCATCTTTTTTCATATTATTTTCTTGTGTTGGTTTTGAATTTTGAGAATTATCAGATTTCCATCCGGGAATCATAACATTTGAAACAGTTCCTCCCAATCTGTAATTATACCCCTCAAGGACTATCGGCATACCTATTTTGATTTTATTTCCGCCTGCAACTGCTCCGTCTGCAGTAATTTTGGCCTCATCTTTCAATGTTATGATAAAGTCATATTGAAACGGCTGAGTCGGATCGTCTATTACAAGAAACGGAGTCTTTGCATTTGGCATTTGTACAATATATTTTTTAGGGGCAAATTGAACTCTTGTTATTTCCAGCTCTGTATACGGTACATTTCTGATTGTTATAAACGACTTTTCTCCCGCAACAAAAGGAATTTTATTATCAGTAAGAGAAACGCCTTTGAACATTACTTCAAATTCAATAGTTTCCGTTGCCTCTACCGGTGATTTTGAAAATTTATTTTTCTTTGTAACAACTAATGCAGCAACTATAAGAACCAACAGTACCACACCTATAATAACATAATCAAAAGGTTTTAACTTTTTCATTTCTATACTCCGTAACTTTCAGTCTTATACTTTTATTGTGTAATTTTCCATATTCATTCTATTCAAACTGTCTAAAATTTCATCAATGCTGGTCGTTGCACACCCGAAAGAGCGAATTACAATACTGGCAGCAATATTACCAATAATAGCAGCATATTTAGCAGGAGCACCGGACGCCAGAGCCAGCGTATAAGACGCCACTACCGTGTCACCGGCACCGGTAACATCGAATACATTTGTTTTGTTAAAGACAGGAACTTCTGTCAAACTGCCATCGTTAGAAAACACAGCCATACCCTCTCCGCCTCTTGTCACCAGAAGTATCTGAGCATCTGTTGAAGCCATTAAATCAGCGCCGGCTCTTCTCAAAGATTCATTATCCTTAATAAAATATCCGACTGATTTTTCCGTATCCGGCTGATTGGGCGTAAGCGAATAGGCGCCACGATATCGGTACAAATCCTTTTGCGCATCAACAACACAAATTTTTCCGTATTTTTTTGAAGTTTCTATTGCAGCTTTAATAATTCTGTCAGTTAAAAATCCTATATTATAATCTGACAATATTACCGCATCATGCAAAGGAACGGCTTTTTCAATATTTTCAATCACTTTATTTTCAACAATTGATGACGGCGCAGAATTCTCGACCCTGTCAACACGAACTATCTGCTGGGTTACTGAATGAAAGCTTGCGCCGGATATTCTTGTTTTAACGGTTGTCGGACGCTGTGAGTCTTCTACCATGAATTCTGTATTTATATTTGCCTCTTTCATCGCATTAAGTAGAATAGGAGCATAATAATCACTCCCGTAAAGCCCTATTGCAGAGACTTTTCCATTGTTGAGAGTTGCAAGGTTATGAGCGGCATTTGAGGCCTGACCCAAAATTATTTTTGTATTTGCATGTCGCAAAATCAAAACAGGCGCTTCTCTCGATATACGCTCCGTATCACCGTATATCATCTCATCAATTGCATGATCCCCTATTATTAGCACGCTGGGTTCTTGTAATTTCTTTATATAACCGGTTAAAAGTGCCTTATCAAAATCAAACATTACCATCTCCATAAATTATATAGCATTAGTGCACATATTTATAGTATAATAAGTTTAGTTTAGCACAAAAACGTTTTTTTATAGCAACAAAATGCGAGGTTAGAATGTCAGAAGACTCAAAAGATGAAAACATTGAATCAGCAGAACAAAATGATTTCAACGAAAAAGAAGAAATTGAAAAACTGCAGGAAAAAATTAAAAAAATGAGTAACACTGATGAAGAAACAAATGCTTCCGAAAACAATCAGCCTGAAACAAATTCTGACCTGACGGAAAATCAAACTGATTTAGATTATGCCGAAAATTCTCTTGAAGAAGATGATTATGAAGATAAAAATACTCCTAAAAAATTTATTATCTCAGTTGAACCCAAAAGTGTAGAATACTTCGACAATCTGTCAGTTGATGAACGTTCAAAACTAATCAACGAACTTTTATACAACTACATACAAAATGAAGATAAAATAAATGCTAAAAAGCGAAAAAAAAGAATTCTTATGCATATTATAGTTGCAGCTATTACATTAATTTTTGCAATTCCTGCCGCTTTTTATGTAGTAAACAAAGCCATTCATTTAACAGTATTGAACTACAAAGGTGCACAGGCCAATTTTGAAAAGCTGTATGAAAGCCGGGGTGTAATCCTGGAACATCAAAGAATACATGGAAATCAATGAAAAATCCCCTTATGAACTTAAACTTTAAAAATAACAAATTATTTTTTGTCGGAATATCACTTGGCTCTAATTCATCAACAGAATCAGGTGCAGCTGTTTTAGATACAAATTTAAACATACTGACATTAGATAAACTATTTACCCTGGATGACGTTAAGTACATGCTTGACAATTTTGTAGGGAAGCAAAATGCAGTGATAAATATTTCCCTGCCGGAAAATCCGACAATGCTTAATGCAAAATGGAAATTATTATCAAGACAGTATCAACTTGTACAAACAAACAGACTAATAAATAAAGAAAGTGACTGGATACAAAGATATTCATACCGGGGCTGCGACTATTTCAAAGAATTAAAAGATAAAGGTATTGATATATTTAGATTCGATGTAAGAGATTTAAAAAGTGCTTTTGGACTTGCCGGAGTTTACAAAGACAGAACCCCGGTAGATTGTAAAGCATTTCAAAGCGCTCTTAAATATAAATTTAAAATTAAAGATGTACCGTCAAATATGCTTCCGGTGTCGCAATTAGAAGCAATATTAGGAGCATACTTCGGATATTTAATGGCAACCAGCCGTGAAGAATGCATAATCAGAGCGGAATACAAGGGAATTGATGTTGCAGGACTTTATGTACAAAATTGTCACGTAATATAAAAAATAAAAAAAATATTTGAATTTTTTTTTGTGCATGGTAATATAAATTTTGTCAGAGAAATTAGAAATTTTGAAGACAAAAATTAAATAATACTCCGTGGGGGTTTAGCTCAGCTGGTAGAGCACCTGCTTTGCACGCAGGGGGTCAGGAGTTCGAATCTCCTAACCTCCAATTTAAGAGAC
>CASDVD010000094.1 GCA_949284155.1 uncultured bacterium
TATCGGTGCTTACAACGTAAACAACATGGAAATTTTGCAAGGTATTGCAGAAGCTGCTGAAGAAACAAGATCACCTATCATTCTTCAGGTTTCTGCCGGTGCAAGAAAATATGCAAATCAAACTTATCTTATTAAATTAGTTGAAGCTGCTTTGGCTACAACTACTGTACCTATCGCTCTTCACTTAGACCATGGTGCAGATTTTGAAATTTGTAAGGCTTGTATTGACGGCGGTTTCTCATCTGTAATGATTGACGGTTCAAGATTCCCGCTGGAAGAAAATATTGCTTTGACTAAAAAAGTTGTTGAATATGCTCATCCCCGTGGTGTCTCAGTAGAAGCAGAACTCGGTAAACTTGCCGGTGTTGAAGATGATGTTAAAGTTGATGCAAAACATGCAACTTATACTGATCCTCAAGAAGCTGCAAGATTCGTTAAAGAAACAGGCTGCGATTCTTTGGCTATTGCTATCGGTACTTCTCACGGTGCATACAAATTCAAAGGCGAAGCAAAATTGGATTTTGAAAGATTAGCTGAATGTAAAAAAGCTATTAATGAAGCTGTCGGATATGACTTTCCGATTGTACTTCACGGCTCTTCTTCAGTTCCTAAAGAACTTGTTGAAAAATGCAATAAGTATGGCGGCCAATTACCTAATGCTCAAGGCGTTCCTGAAGAAATGCTTGCTTTTGCAGCTAAAAACGGCGTAGCTAAAATCAACATAGATACTGATTTAAGATTGGCTATGACTTCTACTATCAGAGAATTCTTCATTGAACACCCTGAAAAATTTGACCCCAGAGAATATATGGGCCCCGGCAGAACTGCTGTTAAAGAACTTGTTAAACACAAAATGCAGGTTCTCGGTACTGCCGGTCATGCTGATGACTAATCAAGTTTTCAAGAAAAAAGCCCTCCATACGGAGGGCTTTTTTTCTGTTTAGATTAAATATATGTTTCAATGATTTCAGGCATATACATCAGCCTTTGGCTTTGTTCAACAGCTTATTGTATTTTTGAATATCTTTATACACTTCAGATGCATATTTTTCTTTTATACTGCTGCCGTTATAGTTTTTCAAAGCTGTTTTCATGTTTCCTTTAGCTGCTGTAAGATAGTGCTTGAACAATATAGTTCCGACACGAATATTCAGTGACGGATTTTTTTGGATTGCTTCATACAGGTTGTTGTATGTCGGGTATGCAGTGATTATGGGAATTAATCTTTTATCATACAATTGCGAACGCTCAAACATGTCTTTAATCGGCATTTTGGTCAGCTGCATAGCACCTTTTCCTGTTGAGCTGTTATTATAAAGTGCAAAATGTGTTTCACGTTTTATAATACAAGCTATTGCAATTGGATCAGAATCATATTCTTTGGCTATTTTTACTATATCATATGCAAGTTTGTCTTTGTTCTCATTATATAGACAACCTTTATCTTCATTAATAATTCTTGCAACAGTAGCCCTTTGATGTTTTGCCAGTGCCTGTTCAGATTGCTTTAAGATAATTTTTTTATTGATTTTAGAAATTGTATCAAGTGCCTCTTCCAGATTGATGGTTCTTTTCGGCTCAACAGTATGTCCGACTGTTATTACTTTTTCAATAGGGTAAGAGTGCGATACAAAAGCGGCGCCGGTTGCGGCTGTCAATTCCATACCGATTATACATTTTTTTGCTGTTTTTTTTATCGGCAAATTTCTTAAAATGGCTATTTTTTTTAGTGCGGATATCATATTCGTTCTTTTCGGCTTGTGTTATTGATGTGCTCGTTTATTTTAACACATAAATTTTTTTGAAGTTGTAATTAAGTAAATTATTTTACATCATCTTTAATAACAATAAGATTATTCATTATCTTCATTGCTGTGGTGGGAAGAACTACATCATTTAGACCGTTTGCTATGCTAATGATGCTTCCGGCTTTTAAAATGACATCTTCGCCTTTGTACATAAATTTGTAATCTGTTTGTCTGTCTGATCTGATTGTTATTTTGTCCATCATTATACCTTTCCGTGCTGGATTGACAATAAAAATTATATCAAAAAAAATTGCAATCAATAAAAAAATATGTCAAAATATAAGTACTCTATACAGGTATTCATTTTGTTCCTACATTATTTACTACCGGGAGAGGCGACTCGAAAGCATTGCAGTATACCTGCCAAGCAGCAGGAAACGGATTTGCCAAGGCACTCACCCACCTGCGAGACTCGCAGGTAACAAAATCGTATCTGTATAGGGTTTTTTATTACATTATCATTAACACATCACGTATGACTTTAGCTGCTATAGCCGTTGACACTTCACTTTTGTCATAATCCGGCGCAAGTTCCACTACATCTGCTCCTACAATGTTAAACTGCGCAATATATTTTAGCCAGTTTTGCAGCTCTTTATAGCTCAAACCGCCTGCTTCAGGAGTGCCTGTTCCGCTCATTACCGACGGATCAAGGACATCTATGTCTATTGTCAAAAATATTTTTTTATCTTTTATGCTCTCAAGTCCCGAATATTTATCTGTCAACGTAGAGTATTTTTTCATTATCTCAAATTCTTCTTTTAGACCGGAGCGGATGCCTATTTGTTTGATATTTTCAAATCCTATGACTTCTCCAATCCTTTTCATAACCGAAGCATGTGAGTTCTTTTCTCCCAAATAGTCTTCTCTTAAATCAGTATGTGCATCAAAATGTATTACTGCTAAATTTGAATGTACCTTGCTGCAAGCTTTAACAGCAGGAAAAGTCACCAGATGTTCTCCTCCGATTCCAAGATATTTTTTGCCGTCCTCAAATATCTGTTGGGCGTTTTCTTCAATGACATCCAGTGTTTTTTGCGTATTTCCCAGAGGAAATTCAAGTTCACCCGCATCAAAAAATTTAACATCGGATAATTCTTTATTAAAGTCGGGTGAATATTCCTCCATACCCCACGAGGCAAGTCTGATTCGTTCAGGAGCAAACCTGCTTCCCGGTCTGTAAGAACAGGTGCCGTCAAAAGGCAAGCCTATCATTACTATCCTAGAATCATCATATCCAGAAACCGAGCCCATCCAGTCCCGGCTCAAAAACGGCCCTTTTAACATAAATCGTTTAGTCTCTACTTTTTAGAATATAAAACTATTTTTGCATCAGCTATCAATACTGATTTATCTCTTTCGTAAGGTTTAATTTCAAGTTTTCCTATATTAATCAGATACGGATAGTTGTATATGTCTTGTAAATACGATTTTAAATCTTCGTATGAACCGATTAGCTGCATAGCTATTTCACAAACGTTATATTCAGAAGCTATGTTTTTATAAACTATATCATCAGCCGGTGCCATATTGTAGGCTATTGAATATAGTTTAAGTTTATTATATTTAGCTGCCTGAATTACATCTTCAAACATGACTCCGAATGCTGACATTTCTCCGTCGCCCGGAACATCATTTTTATAAATAGGTTTTGTCTCTGTCTGCTCTTTCTTTACATGTGCAGCCTGTTTTGCTTTTATATCATCAATTTGTTGTTTAAGGCTGGCTAAATTAACCTTTTGTTCTTCAATTTCCTGATATGCCGTATATGCCGGCTGTGCTTGTATAAATATCAGATATATGCCATATATTAATGAGCATCCGATGATTGCTAACGCTACTGCTAAATTCTTATTCACTTAATCTGTCCCTTCCAACTTATGGTAATGCCGGTAAATCTTGTGCCTTCGGAATATTGAGTCCTCCGCCGGCATTGGCTCCGTCAGCGCCTGCGGGCGGTGTATCCGCTATTTTACCGTCAGCTGTCATATTTACACCTTCAAGATTTGCCGGTGCATTTGCTTTTGCCAGAGCTGCATTGTATTCTCTGTTTGTTAAGCTGAATGTATATTTTGCTGTATTACTTTGTTCTATATCTATTACGCCATTATTGTCATCGACTTTTAAGCTTGAAAGAATAATATTTGCTTCGGGAACGGCTGATTTTATGCCTCTGAAAAACAGGTATAAATCATCAACCGATACTGTTTCTCCTTCAATAGCACAGGCGGATGTAACATCTCCGTAAAATTTGGTCAGCCAAACTTTTTCAGGAATTTCGGCTCCTAAAGCCGTGAAGTAATATACCGTACTTTTATTTCCTTTTTCAATTGTTTTCGCTGCCGTAAATATATCTATTTTATTCTGGTTTTTCTGGAGATCTTGAAGTTCTTTATTTAACTGTTGAATTTCTTGATCCATTGAAGCTTTTTGTGATATGAGCGATGTCGCTGTTGTTTTTGCGACTTCCGATACTCCGTAGCATGCGCCCAGCAAAAGTGCTCCTATTACTGCCGCATATACGAACAGTTGCGTTTGCGACAATTCAATTTCATTGCCGAATAGTGGGACTTTTACCCCGTCGACAGTTTGTACGGATGAAACATCAAGGAAGTTTAATTTTAATCCGAAGTCTCGTACATTATATATAGCCGCACCGATAACTTCAGGTGTAATTGAATTTTGATAATTTGGTAATACTGTTAAATCAACGTCCATTAACGGATGTTTTGCATATTTATTGCATTCGAGGAAAATGACGTGTGTTTGCTGTTTCATTTGTAAAGCAAGAATTTCAGCGCTTACGTCATTAGTTTCACTTATCACAAGCAATTTGTCTGTTGGATATTTTGTTAAAACGGCATTAGCTGCCTGTGATATTGCCGTATATACTTCATCACCCGAGAATGACTTGATGGCCATAGGGTCTTCAAAGTATTCAATAACATTATGTTCGAGCATTGAAAATACTGCATAACTGTTTTGTGAAACAAGAAGAATATTCCAGTTCGGATCTCCTTGGACAAGTGCTTTAGTTATTTCTGTATATTCAAGTGTTTTTACTAATGAAGAATTTGTATTTTCTATTGCAATCAAATTTGCACCGAGTTCTTCAAAAACTTCTTTTATGGATGAAACGATGCTTTCTTGAACAGCTGAATATAAAATATATCTGTTATCGCTTCTGTTGTTTGCATTGACTTCTACCCAGCTGACAGACGGAGCATTCTTTTTGAAAAGATAATTTTGTTCCACTTCTGAAGTTAATGCTGTTGTTACACCCTCGTCATCAAGTACTGTCGGTAAAAATGCGTGTCCGAAAAGTACGTTTGGCAGGTTCATTACTACATTCGCTTTGGCGGGAATGATTTTTAATTCCTGAAAAAGTTCATTCAGCGCAATCCTGAATGAATTGTAGTCTTCAATTTCTCTTGTCAGCGGATTATAAGCAAGAGGTCTGTTTGCGTATTTTGCAATCTTTCTGTTTATAGGGTCGACGACTACCATTTCCAGCCCTACGTTTAAAGATATTGAAACACCTACATTAATTTTATTGCCTAGTGCTAACTGCGACAGTATGTTACTTAAAAAATTACTCATCTATCAATTCCAACTCGTAATTACTAACTTATTCCTCTACATTTAAAAGAAAATCTTTTTCTTTAGTTACATTATATTATAGTATAATTAATATGGCAATAAATTAAACCGAAGGCGTAAATAATGGACAAAAATAACTATATATACGGAAGAAACAGCATTATTGAAGCTTTGTTACAAAATAAATCTCGTATAAATAAAATATTAATTTCCCAAAATGTTAAAAATGATGTAAAAATAAATGAGATTGTTCAACTTGCAAAAAAAGAGCATGTGGTATTTCAGTTTTTGCCCAGAGAGAAGTTTAGAGATTTTGCGGATTTGCCGCATCAGGGTGTTCTTGCTTATGTCTCGCCTATTGAATATGCTGATTTAAATTTGTTTTTGAAAAAAAATACTGACGGGTTTGTCAGTTTGATTATTTTAGACGGTATTGAAGATCCTCATAATTTTGGGGCGATTGTGAGAACTGCCGTTTGTGCGGGATATGACGGTATTATCATCCCTGCTCGGCGCAGTGCACAGGTCAATGCCACTGTTGAAAAAACTTCTGCCGGTGCAATTAACCATATTCCTATTTTTCAGGTTAATAGCTTGTCGAGTACTATTGATAAATTAAAAGATAACAACTACTGGATAATTGCTGCTGATGCAAAAGGCAAAGATAATTATTTTGATGTTGACTATACTGACATGAATTTTGCTATTATACTCGGAGGAGAAGAGACTGGTGTCTCAAGAGGTAATTTAAATAAATCGGATTTTGTTGTTAAAATCCCCATGTTAAGAAATTTTAACTCTTTGAATGTCTCAAATGCCTGTGCTGCAATAATTTATGAAACTGTCCGTCAGAAAATTAAAAAAGATTGTATATAATTTAAAAAAAATGGGAATATAGATAATATAAAAATACAAAATGTAAATGAATGTATAAATGAAAGTATAAAGTCTACCCATCCTCAAGGAGTTTTGTATGACAAATAAAATTGACAAGTTTTCTTCTGAAGAACCGGATGAAAATGTAAACGAAGAACTAAATCTCGAAAGCTTGAATAAAGAATCTGACGATGAAGATTTAATTATGTCGGTTGAAGAGCCCAAAACCGCTGAGAATGTTTCTTCCGTCAATGCTGATGATTCTGTAAAAATTTACTTGCAGCAAATAGGCAAAATCCCTCTTCTTTCCGCTGAAGAAGAGCTTAATGTTGCTAAGGAAATTAAAGAGCATAATTCAGAATCTGCCAAGGAGATTCTTATTAACGCAAATCTAAGGCTCGTTGTGAGTATTGCAAAAAAATACATAGGTCGAGGTTTGTCTTTTCTTGATTTGATTCAGGAAGGAAACATGGGTTTGATGAAAGCTGCTGAAAAATTTGACTATGAAAAGGGTTATAAATTTTCAACATATGCGACCTGGTGGATTCAACAGTCTATTACCAGAGCAATAGCAGATAAATCCAGAATCATAAGGCTTCCTGTGCATATGATTGAAACTTTAAGTAAAATAAAAAAAGTTACGCTGGATTTAACAACAGAAACAGGTAAAATTCCTTCGAAAGAGGAAATAGCTTATCGTGTAGGCATCCCTGTTGCTAAGCTTTCTGCGCTGATTAAGGCAGCCCAGTCTACTATTAGTATAGAAACACCCGCTACAGTCAAAGATGAGTCTTCAAAGCTTGGTGATTTTATTGTTGATGAAAGTACTATATCGCCGGATACAAAAGTGACCCAGGAAAATTTATTTGATGATATAAGAAAAATGCTGAATCAGCTCAGTCCCAAAGAACGTGATGTCCTGATTATGCGCTATGGGCTCAATGATGACGGTCAAAGAAAAACTCTTGAAGAAATCGGCTCAAGATACGGTGTCTCCAGAGAAAGAATAAGGCAAATCGAAAACAGAGCTATCAGCAAATTAAAAAAACTTTGTAAAAATAACAATCTTAACAAAAGTCTAAAAAATTATTTTAATTAGCTAAGTTCATCTGTTCCTCTTAACGGAGTATAATAATTTACAAACTTTACATAAATGTGATATACTAAGTTTGTAATTAGAATGTAATACGGTGGTTTTTATAATTTCCACTTTGTGTAGAAGGAAACCAATTGAAAAAGAAGTTAAAAGCATTTAGTGCTCAGGAAACGCTGGTCGTAGCGGTAATTATACTTGTTATCGGTTCGCTTGTTATATTTATGATGGTAAAAGGTTCTCAGGTTAGAGAAGCTGTTGGGCAGCTTGACAAAACTTATACTTCATTGAACAGTGCTTTTAATCTTGCAAAAATGAATGAAGGTACGCCGGAAGCCTGGGTTAACAAAGGTGATGATTATCAGAAAGTATTTTATAAAGTTTTTTCAAAATATCTTAGTATAGTGCCTGAAGAACTTCCGTCTCATTTGGCCGGTCAGATTTATTACGGAATAAACGGTAAAACTGAAGAATATGTTGATAGAAAAGATATCACAATGGGTCGTTTAAATGACGGTATTGTGATTCGGTTTGCAAATGTGAATCCCTACTGTACAAGCAACCGTGGCGGAACTTATGCATTGCGAAATGTTTGCGGAGAAATTTATGTCCAAATTAAGGATGTAAACGGAAACGTCAGTTTTTCAAATTCAATTTTTGGTAAAAATACGTTTGCCTTTTATCTTACAAAAGAGGGTGTTGTTCCTATCGGAACAAAGGGCAGTAAAGATGACGCACAGTATCTTTGTAAGAAGAAAAGCAGTGTTGCTATCAATAGCAAAAGTTGTACTGCCTGGATTTTGACAAAGAAAAATATGGACTATTTAAAACATAATATTGAATGGTAATTTAGTTCTCACAGTGCATATAGCCCAGTATTGTAAACGCACTGATTTTTTCATCTATTACATTCAGCCATTCATATGTGGGGCTTTCAACGTTGCAGCTGCATTCATCAAAATGATGACAGATTGTTGCATTTTTTAAAGTTAGTACATGTTTGATTAATTCGTGTTTATCTGTTACAAGTGTTCCGTGAATTTTAAAATTTTCAGTGAAGATGACAATTTCTTTCACGCCGCCTGTCATTTCAGAAACTTTGAGTATATTTTCAATTATTTCATTGCCCATAATTTGTTCTCCCGGTGTTCTTTTAAATTATTATTTGTAAAAATGCGGTAAATTTTATCACCTTGATGGGTAATTTTATGTATAATTATTTTATTCAGATGAGGAGTTGAGGATGATAAATAATAAAAAAATCGTTGTTATTATGCCTGCATATAATGCGGAGAAGACTTTGGAAAAGACATACAACGAATTGTATAAAGATATAGTGGATGAGATAATACTCGTCGATGACAACTCTTCTGACAAGACTAAGGAAGTTGCTAAAAGACTGAATATTACCACAATTGTCCATGATAAAAATAAGGGTTACGGAGGTAATCAAAAGACCTGTTATACAGCGGCTTTGCAGACGAATGCGGATATTGTGATTATGGTTCATCCTGATTATCAATACACGCCGAAACTGGTGCCGGCCATGGCATCAATGCTTGCTTTTGGGGAATATGATGCGGTTATTGCTTCAAGATTTATAGGCAAGGGTGCTCTTGAAGGCGGTATGCCTCTTTATAAATTTTGGGCTAATAAATTTCTTACCTTTTTCCAAAATATTTTAATGAAAGAAAGGCTTACGGAATATCATACGGGTTTTCGTGCATTTACAAGAGAGGTGCTGGAAAAACTTCCTTTAAAAGATTGTAATGATGATTTCATTTTTGATAACGAGATGCTGGCTTTGATATTTTACAAAGGATATACCGTTGGCCAAATCAGCTGTCCGACGAAATATTTTCCCGATGCGTCTTCCATAAACTTTATGAGAAGTTGTAAGTACGGATTTGGTGTTCTTGGAGTCAGTATTAAATATCTTCTTGCCAAGACCGGAATATACAAATCTGCAATATTTAAAAATGATGCGAAGACCTTGAATCCGGAAGAGAAGCTGCCATATTATGAGAATTAACGGTTTAAAAGTCGTACGGAAATTATTTTTGCCCCAAAATTTTTTTGTTATGTTTTGTCTTTTCTGGGGATTAATATTTGTTTTTGTAAATCCGCCTTTTCAGGCGCCGGATGAAACTGACCATTTTTATAAAATGTACGGATATACAGAGGGGACTTTGACGCTCAAAAGAGTCGGATGTTATGCTGGGACTTATCTGCCGCTGAGTATTATTAAGATTGGAAAATATTATAAGTCTGTTAATTTTCATCCTTTGCAAAAGATAGAAAAAGAAAAAATAATTTCTGATTTGAGTGTAAAGTTAAAAAGCAGTGAGAGAGCTTTTTTGTTCCATGAGGTATCGAGTTACACGCCGGTTTCATATTTCCCCCAGTTTTTGGTGTTCTGGCTTATGAAACTTTGTAATATTAACCCATTGTGGATGATGTATATAATCAGGCTGTGTTCTTTATTTTTATATACAGGGCTGGTTTATGCGGCAATCAGAGTTGTACCGGTCAGAAAGTGGTTGTTTGTATTGATAGGGATTCTCCCGATGTCTTTATATATGGCGTCTGCTGTCAGTACGGATGCATTGGTTTTGGGTATTTGTTTCCTTTTTATAGCGTATGTTTTGAGGCTTTCTCTGGATACGGGCATAGAAAAAATCACGAGAAGAGAGTACTCTGTTTTTGCTGTTTTTGTTATTTTGATTACTATATGTAAATTTGCATATTTGCCTTTAATATTTTTGTATTTTTTAATTCCCGGCAGAAAATTTTTATCTTTTAAAAGCAGGATTTTATATTTTGTTATTTTATTAATGTTTTGTACTTTATATACTGCTGTATTTCTGGCATTGACAATCCATGTAAATTCCGGACTGCAGCCGTTTGCTCATAATTACCCCAGCGGTGACAGAGGCGGGTTGATAAAATTCATCTTAACCAATCCTGTTGAATATTTAAAAGCGGTATACAGGACTGTTACTTTTTATACATATGAATACATAGAAACTCTTATAGGCCGTTTTGGATGGATGGATACTGTTATGCCTGCATTTTTGACCTGGTATTATGTGGTGCTGTTGTTTTTTGCTTCATTTTTTGGAGCTGATGACGGTGATGAGGCTTTTGAGTATGATTTAAAAATGAAGGTCACGGGACTTTTCATCTATGTCTTTATATTTTTTATAACGCTTACTTCAATATATCTTGTATTTCAGCAGTGGCCTGTGATAAGCGGTTTGCAGGGAAGATATTTGCTGCCTGTATTTCCTTTATTATGTATGTTTTTTTACAATAAAAAATTGCAGTATAAATTTTTGCCGCTTCTTATTTTCATAAGTTCAAGTTTTCTTTTATATGTGGCACTTGTAACTTTAATAAAAAGATTTTATATTCCCGGGGGGTAAGAAGAATAAATGGATAAGGAAAAAAAGAATTTAGTTTTTAATATTTTGCTTCTTTTAGTCTGGGGTGTTTTAACCTTATTTCTTGCAGTGCATCATGAAATATGGAGAGATGAAGCGCAAGCCTGGCTTGTTGTCAGGGATTTGGATTTGTTAGGTTTAATAAAACATGTGAGAACGGAGGGGCATCCTCTTTTGTGGTATTTTATGATTTTCCCTCTTGCGAAACTCAAGCTTGGCGTTATTTCGATGCAGTTATTTAACTGGATGTTGGTTTTTGCCGGCGGTGCATTTTTTGTATTTAAATCACCTTTCAATAAATTTTTAAGGATTGTTTTCCTGTTCAGCTCGGGAATGTTTTATCTTTTGCCGGCATTTTCAAGAAGCTATTCTCTGATACCGTTGTTAATTTTTCTTACTGCATATTTTTATCCAAAGAGAAAAACAAATCCGTATTTGTATGGAGTTTTGCTGGTATTGCTTGCTAATACTCATGTAATTATGTTCGGTTTTGCGGCGGCGCTTTCTTTGTTGTATTTATATGAACTTTGCAGGGAAAGGGATTTTCCTGATTTCAGGGCGGGTGTAATATCAGTAACTGTTGTTTTATTAAGTCTTTTCGCAATAGTTTTGTATCTTTTGGGTGTAAGAGAGCAGCATATTTATGTTAGTGTTTATGAAACTTCTACTATAGCTGTTATTCGTAATTGGGTTGTTTATTTAACAGGTTTTTCGTTTGGTTTTGCTGCTGTTGTTTTTTATGCTGCCGCTATAGCTGTGTGCGGTTTTTTGTTTAAACGATGTCCTAAAATGTTTTTTGTATTTTTTATGTCTGCGATTTCACAGTTTGTTATATATCGCTGGGTCTGGCGTTTTCTTCCCCAAAGGACTTTTACAATCATTTTGATACTATTATTCTGTTTATGGGTGATTGAGGCATCAAAAGAGTGTACTCAAATACAAAAACGTGTTAACAATATCTTTATTTATATATGCGGCGTAATATTTTTGCTGTCAACGGTTTTATCCGGTTTACGTTTTGCGCTTATGGATGCGGGAATGGATTATTCTGACAGTAAGAATGCGGCGGAATTTATAGAAAAGAATATTCCCAAAAATGCGGTTATTGTGTCAACGTATGACCTTATTACATCAGGTATACTTGCTTATTTGCCGCAGAGAAAATTTTATTCCGCTGAATATCAAAAAGAATATACATATTCTTTCTGGACTGCGCCTAAACAGTATATAAAAGACGGATTGGTTCTTCCTGCATCTTTATGGAAAAACGGGGAGATATATATATTGACAAATCCGTACTCGCAATATCAGGGTGCGGAGCTTATTTATTTATCAAAACAAGATGTAATTTCTGAATATGAGAGATTTGCTATTTACAGATTGAGGAAAAATTAAATTATGGAAAGAACTGAAAAGAGAAAACTTTTTGTAAATATATTGATTACTTTTTTATTGGGGTTGATAACCTTTAACGGCGTAATTCATCATGAAGTCTGGGCTGATGAGGCTCAGGTCTGGCTGCTTGTAAAAACACTTTCTTTCAGCGGTTTGATTGAACATTTGCCGAATGAGGGGCATCCTCCTTTATTCTATTTGCTGGTAATGCCCTTTGCTAAAGCGGGTTTTTCTATACTTTCGATGAAAATATTGTGCTGGGCTGCATCGTTGGCGGGAGTGTTTTTAATCCTTCAATATTCGCCTTTTAATAAATTCGCCAAGGCGGCGTTAGTATTAAGCGCCGGTTATTTGTACTTTTTTCCGGTGATAGCGAGAAGTTATTCAATATTAGCCTTTTTGATTCCTCTTCTTTGTGTATTATATCCTTATCGTAAATCCAGACCTTTTTTATATTGCATATTAATAGGATTAATTGCATGCACGCATGTTATTATGTTTGTTTTTTGCGGCATATTGGCGGTTTATTTTATATGGGAGACGGTAATACAGCCCCGGAGCACTTTAAATCTTGCTGATAAAAAGCGATATATTTATTCTGTTACGATAGCGGTTTTAGCTATGTTATTTGTTGTATCCCTGCTTATTGGGACACCGGGTAACAATACGGCTATTGTATTTAAGCTTAAAGATTTATCAAAGAGTATAATGCTTGTAGTTCCGCAGTTTTTTATAAATTTTGTTGATTACACCGTTACAAAAACTTTTGTTATGTATGCTCCGACATTGATTGGGGTTATATTATTTATAATATTTACGTTAGTTTCAATGGTTCAGCTTTTTTTACGAGATAAGAAAATGTTTTTTCTTGTTTTTGCGGCAGTGTTGTTTCAGCTGGTAATTTACATTGTCTGGTATCGTGCTTTTATATATCCTACAAGGATTGCTGTAGCATATTTGATTTTAATGTTCGGATGCTGGATTGCATTGAACGATTCTGAGTATCAATCCAAATTTAAAATAGACAGTGCATTTTGGGTCAATATATCCATCGGCATGATTTTTGCACTTTCGATTTTTAACGGAACAAGATATATGTTTACGGATTTATTTTATAATTATTCAGCATCAAAGCCTACAGCGGAATTTATACAGAAAAATATTCCGTCCGATGCAATAATAGCTGTTACAAATGATCCTTTTTCACTCGGGTTGTATTATTATCTTCCAAAGGGGCGTTTGTGGTCGGTTTTAAAAGAACGCAGTATTGATTATGTTGTTTGGGATTCGACGCTTGAAAAAATTTATGTAAAGAAAAACTGGTCAAGAATCGTCAGAAGAGAATTCGGAAAAGAACTCGGGGAAAAACCGGTATATGTAGTTTTTACCATATATTCCGATTATGCTAAGAATGAAATTTTCCCGCAGTCTGATTTTAAACCGGTTTATACTTCGCCGCCGTCTATTGCTGCCGGTGAAAGATATATAATTTATGAATTTGTGAAAAAATAATTATAAACAGTGATGAATAAGTTTTTAAAATTATCAGGACACCCAGTTAGTTTGTCTCGGGTTGTCGAGTTGAAGTTTGTAACCGTCGGATTTTCCTTTTTCAAATTCGGCTAATTTTTCTTCTAAAATCGGCTGCTGTGCTTTCAGTGATGCGATTTTGGTATGTATTGAACTGTCGCAATTCAGATTGCAGTTAAGATGGTATTCAAGTGATTGAATCCCGTTCAGGGCATTTTTTGTATTCCAGAAATTGGTGCAGCTGAGGTTTAAACCGTTGAGCATTCGCTGAAGGTAATATGTATTGTTTTCTTTTTGTTGTTTTTCAAGTTTTTTAAGAAATTCCGCACGCTGTTTTGCATATGATTCTGCTGAATCGAATTTTGGCATTGTTATTGCAAACGCTGAGCTGTCATTCACAACTTTTTTTTCTGTAGCCATGATTAATTTCCCGTAAATATCCCTTGCTATATTTCTATAAAAACATTTTTCTAAAAATAATTGCCAATAATTTTAAAATTTCGTTGCTATAAAAATTAAAATATAATATAATTTATATACGAGAAAAAGGTGAGCAATGGCAAAACATATTGATACAATTCCAATAGAAGTATGCATACTGACAGTCGACCACGATATAAAAGGTACTGTGCATGTTTCTAAATATACAAATACAAATCGTGAACTGACCGATTTGTTGAATGATAAAGAAAGAAGATTTCTTGCTGTAACAAATGCTGAAATATATTCCCGCAACGGAAATGTGCCGCCGAGAAGATACAACTTCCTTGAAATACATATGGATTACGTTTTGATGGTTCATCCGTCTTCTCAGGTTGTCTTTAAAGAATCTTCAAAAGCTCAGGAAGATATAGCAAGATTCCGTGAATTAAGAAGCAAATTAAATCAGACTAAACCGTTTTAGTATGATGAAGAAGTAAAAATATGCCGAAAAATATTCTGTTAATTAATTTTGGCGGTATAGGAGATGAGATTCTCTTTCTGCCTGCTGTTTCCAGCTTAAAAAAAACTTTTCACGATGCTAAAATAACGCTGTGCCTTGAACCCAGAAGCAGGAGTATCAAAGATTTAACAAATCTTATTGATGATGTTTTGCTGATTGATATTAAGGGAAAAAATAAGTATATTGAACTTTTAAAACTTGTGAAAGAAGCCAGAAACGGCAAGTTTGATGTCGTTATATCATCCGGCGGCAATAAGCTGATTTCAATATTGCTGTTTCTCACTGGAATAAAAGAAAGATACGGGTTTGATACCGGCAAATTAAGCAGATTTTTGCTCACTAAAGCCGTAAAATTAAATAAAAATTGTTATGCCTCCAGGATGTATCATGAACTGGTGACGCCGCTTACTGATGTTGTTACGGAACTTCCGCATATAGATGTGCAAGAGTGTGAAAAAGAAAAAGGGAGTGTTCTTGTTCATCCCGGTGTAAGCAGGATAAGTGTAGTTAAAAATATTATCAAAACCTGGAAGCCGGAAGTTTGGGCAGAATTGATACGCAGGCTGCTGGACAGAGGTAAAAAGGTTTATCTTATCGGAGGGCCGGATGATGAAGAGTGTATTAAAACAGTGCTTGATATTTTAAAGGATGTTTCGTCAGAAAATTTTGTTAATTTGTACGGTACAACAAAGAATATAATGGATTTTGCAAAATTAGCGAAAAGAGCGGAAGTTCTTATCTGTTCCGATTCTGCGCCCATGCATATTGGCGTTGCTGTCGGCACAAAGACTTTAGGGCTATTTGGGCCTACTGATGAGAAAAAATTGCTGCCTGAAAATGAGCTTTTTATTCCTATAAAGAATAATTGCGGCTGCCGGCCGTGTCTTTGGGATAAAAGACAGACTACTTGCGAAAGTTTGAAGTGTCTTGAGATTGATTTGGATAGGGTTGTTGAACTGGTCTAAATTTTGAAATTTTTAATAAACAAGATTGCCTCTTCTTTTGTTTGCACTTCTGACGAAAGCTGGGCTTCTGTGAGCGCTTTTATAATTTTGCCCAGATTCGGCCCCTGCTTAATGTTTAAAATTTTCATAATCTCATTTCCGTCAAGGAGTTTTGGCAGCGGTGCAAGCTCGTTTTTAGTTTTCAGATATCTGTCTAACAACGACCACAGGCCGTTTATATTATCGTTTACTATTTTTTCTGTTATGTCAGGCCCCAGTGCTGAGAGCCTGTCGCCGTATGCAATGGCAATAATATCCGGCACTTCATTTTCCATTTTTCTGAAAAATCTTAAAACTGCTTTATCTGTATAATTTTCTCCTGTTACTACGTTCGCCGGATAAATATGATATTTTATGAGTTTTTGAATATACTTAATTTGTTTGTTAGAAAATTTCAATCTTTTTAAAATTTCAGGTGCCATTTTTGCTCCGGCATCATCGTGTTTTATAAATCTGTGACGCCCTGTATCAGGCTCGATTGTCCAGGTTTTTGGTTTGCCTATATCATGTAAAAAGGCGGCAAGTTTCAGATAACCTTTTCTTTGTAATGCTCCGAACGATTTGGCGTCAAAGTGTTTTTCTATATCATCAGGCGCTTTTTCAATGAATTCTTCTATTTTATCCGTTACGGAGAGGCAATGATTGAATAGACAAAGGTGATGATGGGAGTTTGGAGGGATTTTTTTTAAAGCTTTACATTCAGGTATAAGGTAATATAAGATTTCTGTTTTATCCATCCCCTCCAGTGCGTCAACGGCTTTTTTCCCTGCAAAAAGTTTAACAAGTTCTGTATTAACCCGTTCTTTTGCGCTTTTTTCTATATTTGAGGCATGTTTTTTTATTATTTCAATCAGGCTTTCAGAAATATTGAACCCCAATTCACTTTGAAATCTGAAAGCACGCAGCATTCTTAACGGGTCATCCTCGATATTTTTTTCTGAAATTTCTTTTATGATTCCGTTTTTTATATCTTCAAGCGAATTGACTGTATCTATAATTTTGTCATTTGAGAAATCATAGCCCAATGCATTTATAGAAAAATCACGTCTTTTTAAATCTTCTTCAATAGTTTTACCTTCGCATTGTGCAATATCTATATAAGTTGTTTTGTCAGGCAGCACTATTCTGTATATTTTATTAATTTCATCAAGCGGTACAAAATGTGCATGCAGATTTTCCGTTAATTCCTCCGCAAATTCTTTTGTATCATTCGAAAGTGTTACAATATCAATATCTGAAGAGTTTTTCCCCAGAACGAGGTCTCTTAAGTATCCGCCTACAATATAGATTTGTCTGTTATTTACGTATGGTCGTATTACATTTAATATTTTATTATTTTTTATGGAATCTTCAAATTTATTCATTTTCTAACTCGTATATAATATTTGATAATGCGCTTACAGCTGCGGTTTCTGCTCTTAGAATTAAGTTTCCGAGCGAAACTTTATGAATATCGGACTTTTCCAGCAGATTCAGTTCCTCGTGTGAAAAACCGCCTTCCGGCCCTATTATGACAAGTATTTTATCATTTTTTTCTATTTGAAGATTTTGAAGAACTTTTTTCATTTTTGTTTTGTCCGAGCGTTCAACGCAGGCCAGTTTGATTTTATACTCAGTTGAGCCAAGTATATCCTTAAGCTTTTCTCTTTTTAAAATTTGCGGTATATCTGTTCTTTCGCACTGTTTCACCGCTTCTGATGCAATCTTTTTCCATTTTTCAATTTTTGAGTCAACAACGGATTCTTTTATGACACAATTGTCCGTGCACAACGGTATTATGCCTTTGACGCCGAGTTCTGTGGATTTTTGTATAACAAAATTTTGTGCATCATTTTTTAATACTGATTGGGCAAGATAAAGGTTTAATTTCAGCGAGTGATTTATCAGCGTTTTTTTTATGATTTCAGCTTCTATGAATTCATTGGTTATATTAATGATTTTAGTGCTGTATTGAGTTTGATTTTCATCAACAAGCAGCAATGTTTCGCCTTCTTTTGCCCGCATAACTCTGGCCAGATGATGAAAAGTACTTTTTTCGGTAATTCTGATTTTATTCTCAGAAATATCTTTTTTTTGTATGAAAAAATGCGGCATTTTAGTCTCTCCGATATAATAATAACTATAAATACCGTATGTATCAATAGTTCTACAGGTCTTTATAAAGCTTTTTCCCTAAATTCTTTTATGAATCTTTTTTCCTGCGGTTTATATTTATAGACTGTGTATTCAAGACCATCAGTTGAAATTTTTATGGCATTGTCAGTGTCTGTTCTCATTATTTTCAGTCCGTTTTTTATGAGTATATCGATAGTTTCTGAATTCGGATGTCCGTATGAGTTGATTCCCGTAGAAATCAGTACGGTTTGCATATTTTTTGTCATGTCTTTTGTTATCGTGTTAAAAGCTCCATGGTGTCCGCTTTTTAGTATTTCAATTTGTTTGGGAAGCTTTGTTTCTATTTTGTAATAACTTTTGTGTGTCGCATCTGCCATAAATAAAATGTCAAAATCTTTGTAACTTAAAAGCGTAATTACAGAGCTTTCATTATCATTTTCCGTATTATCAGGATAGGGTACGAATGTTTTGATTGCTAAATTTTTTTCTTCCAGAACAGTTTTATTATTTTGCGCTTTAGAGATATTTTGATTTGTTGTTTTCATATATTGAACTAAATTTTTTGCACTTTTACTGTCGGGTTCGTTGGGGCCGGTTAGAATTTGTTTTGCTTTTACGGTTTTTAATATATCCTGAGCCCCGCCGGCATGATCCGTGTCATAATGTGTAATAATAAGCAAATCCAGCATTTTGATTCCGTTGTCTTTTAAATATTTATTAATGATTGCATCAGCAGGTGAGAAATTTCCGTATGAATTTTTTCCTGTGTCAATAAGAACATACCTTTTCTCCGGTGTTTTAATCAAAAAACTGTCGGCATTTCCTACACTAAAAGTGATTACTTCACATTTACCGTTATCGAATTTTATTAACGATAATCCGAATATTATAAATAAACATACTGCTGCACTCATAAGTTTTGTATGTTTGAACTTTAGATTAAGCAGCGCTCCTATGACCAGCAATGCCGAATAATAGAGTATTATCTGTACCAAAGAAGGGTGAGGTGTTATTAATAAAGAACCCGGCAAATTTGAAAAGAAGTTTGAAATATTTACAAGGCCGGTGATGAAAGGGGCCAGTATGTAATCCGTTATCATACAAACTTTATAAGCAATTATCGGAATCAGTGCCAGTATTGAACTTACAAAACCAAGAAAACTTATTATCATAATAAGCGGAGTTATTAATATATTTGCAAATATTGAATATGTGGCAAAATTATTAAAATAAAACATCTGTACGGGTGCTGCCCATACTTGTGCGACAATAGGAATCATCAATGTTCCGGCTGTAAATTGTAAATATTTATTCTCAATTCCGGACAAAACCGCCGGACAGTTATACATCAAAGCAAAAGTTACAATAAAAGAAAGCTGAAAACCTACTTCCATAATCATTGCCGGGTTAAACAGCAATAATATTAATGCAACAAAAAACAGCAAAGCAATTCCATCTGCATTTCTGTCAATTAATTTTCCTAAAAGAACAAACTCAATCATCAATGCAGCTCTTAAAACAGAAGCGCCCATACCGGTCATAAGCGTATAAAATCCGACTAATCCTGCGCCAATCAAAATTATTATCCTGTAATTCAGTCTCATTCTGGTTCCCAGAAAATACCAGATACCAAAAATTATGGAGACATTCATTCCTGATGCGGCAAGTATATGCAGTAATCCTGAATTGATGAAAGAATTCCTTATTTCGTTAGGCGGATTTATTGCATCATCTCCGAATACAATCCCTCCAAGAATTTCAAGATTCGGGCTTTTCAAATATTCTTTATGGATATTAATTATGCTTTGTCTTGTATTGTTCAGCTTTTGTAAAAATTTCAGGCCGGGGTTTGCCGGTTTGCTTAAAATTTTCCAATGTTTATCTTTTTTACCTTTTACGTAAAATGTTGTAAAAGCCTTTTGATATTTCAGATAGTTTTTGTAGTCGAATTGTGAAGGATTGGATGCTTTCAGCGGTTCTCTCAGAGTGCCGGTTAGTTCAATTTTGTCGCCGATGTTGAGTTTTTCATAGTTTATTTTGTTGTCATTCAGTGTAATTATTGTTTTGGAATTTAGATTTTTATATTCTTTGTTATTAATTTTTGCTGTGTCAGCTTTTAGATAAAATTTTGTTTTATTGTCATAATTTGTTGTAGGTATTGATATGACGGTTCCTGTTATTGTTCCTTGCGCCGGAGCCAGTTCATATAAAGCATCTTTTTCATTAATTTGGATTGAACAATTGACTATTGCAGCTGCAAAAGATAAATAGATTATCAATGCATATCCTGGTTTTATGAAATCTTTTAATATGCAGGCAGAAAGCACTATGAGCGCCGCAAAAGCAAAAATGATTACTGAATTATGGAGATAGGCTATTATTCCGGCAATATAAAATGATGAAATAAAGATTGTGAGTGTTGTCTTTTGCACTTCATACTTCCTCGTTTATCTATTGCATTTTACCAAAAAGCACGGAAATAAAAAATGAAAAATGAAGAATGAAGAATGAAAAAAAGCCGGAATTTGTATCCGGCTTTTGAAAGAACTTTCTGAATATTTTAGATTTCTTAAGCGTTAATTTTGCTTCTTAAATCTTCAATTGTTTCATGATTAGCTTTTAGTGCGGCTGCTTGTTTTTTTACAATGTTGCGAAGAACCGCTTTTTGCTGATCATTTTGTGATTCAATCATTTTTGTGAACATTTCTTTTTGAAAGTTCATCATTCTTCTGTTTTCAATTGCTTTCTTAATCCCGTTATATAACAGAACCGCTCCGGCTCCTGCGCCTACAGCTGCTGCTGTGGCTTTGGGATTTGTTTTTACAAATTCAACAGTGTCAGTTGAAAGTTCTTTGAATTTTGTGCTTACAGAACCAAAGTGTTCATTAATTGTTCTGCCTGCTGATTCGGCCTTTTTTTGGATAGAGTTTCCTGCATTAGAAACTTTTTCCCTTAATTTAGTGCCAAAATTTCTTACGGAAGAGGGGATTTGCATTTTGGATACTCCATTTTTTCAACTTACACATATATCAATGATACTGAAAAAATTAATTGCTAAATTAGTTTTGCATGTTAAAAAAATGTTACAAAACTTTGATTATTAATTTAGTTTATATTAAGCAATGTAAATTTTATATAAATAGTATATAAAAAGTATCAATTTTTTTATGGTTTTTATTTTTATAAAAATATAAGAGAATTAAATTTAAAGAGAAATAAATAACAGGAGAGAGTAAAAAATGGGCGTTGAACGTAGCACAGGCTATAAAAATGATTTGTACTTACAAAAAATAGAACCTGGAAAATCATATGTATCTGTTCCAAAAGGAACTGACGCCAAAGATATTAAAATAGGAATTAATTCGGATAAACCTCTGGGTACGGGTGACAGCTACAGTTTCAGTACAAAAAATAAAGGTACTTCTTCTGCCGGAAATTCATCTGTCTCCGTTGAAGATTCAAAAGTTTCTCAAGGAAAAGAAGCACTGCAAACAGGAGAATTGGATCCTGCAAAACAGGCACTTGCTGTTTTGGACGGGTATGACCCGGAATCAGCAGAACCGGTAGTTGCAGCTAAAGAAGAAGAAACAGAAGCACAGGGTAATGTTGATGCACAAAGTACTGTTGTATCAAAAGCTGAACAGATGGTTGATGCAGGTTCAAAAACTGTAAAAGCCGCAAAAACGGCTCAAAAAGCAGCAAAAACAAAAGTTACACAGCAGACTGCAAAAGTTGAGGCTTCTGCTGCAAAATATACGGCCGCTCAGGCTGCCACAAGACTGGCTGAAGGTGAAGTCAAAGTTTGTACAACTGCTGTAGCTACTGCAAAAGCTGAACTCGCTGCTGCTGAAGCTGCTGCCGCTGTTCCGTTTGCCGGGGCTGCTGCCGCTGCTGCAGTTGCTGCCGCACAGGCTAAACTTGCAGCTGCCGAAGCTGCTTTGACAAAGGCCAAAGCTGCTTTGACCAAAGCAAAAGCTGATGAAGCTGCCGCAAAAAAACAACTTGAAGCGGATAAAGCACAATTGACTAAAGATAAAGCAGCTCTTGATGCTGCTGAAAAGGCATTGAACACTGCTGAGAAAAAGCTGAAAGATTTACAAAATACATTAAAACAGGCAAAGACTGTTTTTGACCAATTTTCACAAGTTTTAGCAACAAAGAAAGATACAACCGAGCAAACAAAAACAATGTCTTCTGCACAAGCTGCACAAGTTCGTCAACAACTTCAGGAACTTATAGAAAAGCTTGAAAATGATATGAACGGAAACGGATATGTTTCTTTAGGCGGAGAAAATATGTTTTCTCAAAACAACAGTTCAAATATGTTTTCGAACTCAAATGGTTCATTCGCAAACAGCCAGGGAAATGCTAACGCACAAATCAAGGCAAAAGCCGGAACTAATGCATCATCTGATGTAAAACAAAATTCTGCTCCTCAAATTGCTCAAAATAATACACCTGCTTCAAATCCGATAAGCAGTAATAATTCCGGAGCAAATAATTTCTTTATGGCTTTTAAAAACGTTTAACTCTTTTTGAAGAGACTATAGGGAACGGGAAAAAGGTATTTTTATTAACGGCATTTTATATGCCGTTTTTTTTTATTTAATTACACATGTGATGCGGTGCAGCTTGTAGTTAAACAGGTTATTTTTGTTATACCGTTTTTCTTTAATTCTTTTATTATTTCTGTTAAAGTGCTGCCGGTTGTTAATATATCGTCAATGAGGAGGATATTTTCTCCGTTATAATTTTCTTTTTTTGCAGAAAAAGCGTTATGCAGATTTTCTTGTCTTTCTTTAATTGTCAGTTTATATTGAGGTTTTGTGTTTTTAGTTCTGTAAATTAAATTATTTTTTACCTGATAGCTGAAAAGTTTCGAAAATTCATGGGCAACAAGCAGCATGTGGTTATATTTTCGTTTTTTCTCTCTGGTTTTGAACAAAGGAACAGGTACAATTGAATATGTCATTTCTTTTTTTTCTATAGTATTCCAGTATTCTGACATTAGTTTTGCCTGATAGGCGGCTAAATCTTTTTTGTTATGATATTTTAGTCCCCGAATCAATTTTTGCATATTTTTTCCGTAGACTGTTGCACTGAAAACGGGGATATCTTCAATAAACATCAAAGGTTTTGGCTGGAGCAAATCAATTTGTGCATAACAATTTTTGCACATAATGGAATTATCAATAGTTTTTTTGCAGAAATAGCATTGCTTTTTATATATTAAATCGAGTAATTGTGAAAAAAGTTTCATCATAGGATAATTATATATAATTAATTAGCATGTTAAAATGGTTTAAAAAGAATTTTAAAGGAAGAGAGAGTTTTAGATGAATGTTATCATAATGATTTTGTTAATAAGCTTGTTAATCTTAGTTCATGAACTCGGACATTTTTTGTCTGCACGTGCGTTGGGAATAAAGGTTGATAAATTTGGTTTTGGTCTGCCGTTTGGCCCCACGTTATTTGAAGGGAAGATAGGAGAGACTAAGATACTTGTTCATGCTCTGTTGTTGGGCGGATATGTGTCTTTTCCCGATGATGATGTGAACTCGGATTTGCCTGCTGATTCAGATGAAAGATTTCAGAACAAGTCTGTAGGCCAACGGGCTGTTGTTATTTCGGCAGGTGTTATTGCGAATGTTCTTTGTGCGGCTGTTCTTGTTGTTTTTACTGCTGCTGTATGGGGAAAGCTGCCTGCCGGCAGATACGATATAAGTATAGAAAAAATTGTTGCTCCGAAAGATGCTTCTGTGCATAAATCAGGGTTGTTACCTGGTGATAAGTTATATAAAATTAATGATTCTATAATAGACTTTCCTTTTCAGGTAGACAAATTTGCACAAATGAGTAAACTGCATGACGGTATGGCTTCGCAAGAATTAATAGACGATATTTATGGTGAATTAAAAGCGATGAACCCTTCTTTGTCACCGACAGAGGCGCTTCCGGCAAAAACAAAAGTGAAACTTGCCATGGTGCGTGATGAAAGTCCGGTTTACTTATCAAGAAATGTTTTGTTAGGGTTGGAAAGGCCTAAAATTAAAGAAGAGCATTTGACCAAAGAGCAGATAGAATTATCCAAAAAAATTCAGGGCGAAAAAGAATTTGTTGTTGAAAACAGCAATACCAGACTTATGGATATAGCTGCTGCTTTGTCCGATACTAAAAAGCCGATGAATTTTGTCGTATTGAGAAACGGAAGGTTTGTTCAACTAAGACCTATATATTCCGATGAAAAAGGTAAAATCGGTATTATGCAAAATATTGAGGAAGTATTGGCGCCGACCAGAACACCTGATGCAATAATTGAAAAGTCCGGTGAATATTTGTGGACTAATACGGAATTGATGGTATTGGGTCTGGTAAAATTATTTACCGGCCAAATTCCTATGCAGGATTTGCATGGTATTGTTGCAATTACCAAGCTTGGCGGTGACGTGATTGAGCATCAGGGATTTTTTAAGGGATTATTATTAACAGCGATTATCAGTTTGAATCTTGCTATAATTAATATACTTCCGATTCCGGCATTGGACGGTGGACATCTTCTGTTTTTATTAATAGAAAAGATAAAAGGTTCACCCGTTAATGAAAAAACAATAGAAAAAATAGCAAATGCGGGATTTACTATACTTTTAATCCTTATGTTTTTAATTATATTTAATGATATATTTGCGCTTGTAACAAAACAGATATGAAAAAAGGCCCGTTACAAGGGCCTTTTTCATTTCAGCATCCGCATCCTGTGCCGGAACAGCTGTCATCATCTTCTTTTATATGTTTTGAAATACACCACATTGCAAGTGCGGGAACAAGAGCAAACTGTACTATCAATACTTTCCAAATAGTCAAACCTGTTACCAGTATTTGGGCATAGTCATCTATATCAATGCCGTAGATTCTTTCTGCCATTGATGCTTGAAATTCAAAAGTTAATGCTGCGCAAATGCAAAGGATGATAAGTAAAAGAATGCTTATCCAGAAACTTTTTACGAAAAAATTCTTCATTCCTTTAATTTTTTTGTAATGGCTCATAGTATTCTCCTTTATTGTTTGTAACCAATAAAAATTAGCACGATGGTAAAACAGGATATATCACCTGCCCGGATAGTATTGTTTTTATCTGAAATAGTTAGGAAATATTTAATAAAATAAATAAAAAAATTATTCTGAAAAATAAAAAACTGTTCTTTTATTTTTCTGGGTGGTAAAATATAATAAGTCTAGATAAGTATTAGTGGGAAGAAATGGGCAGAATTGTAATAGATAAAGAAAGATGCAAAGCATGTAATATTTGCATGAGCGTGTGTCCTAAAAAACTCATACATCCTTCGGCTTCAGTTAATTCCAGAGGTCTGAATTATGCGGAATGTGATGATAAAAATCATGAGTGTATAGGATGTGCAATATGTGCTCACAGCTGTCCGGATGTAGCTATAGTAAAGGTATTTAAATAGTGTTAGAAACAGGGCGTAAAGTTCTATTTAAAGGAAATGAAGCGATTGCGCAGGCTGCTGTTAATGCGGGCTGTATGTGCTATTTTGGTTATCCGATTACACCTCAAAGTGAAATCGGAGAGTATATGAGTGCAAAGCTGCCGGAGATGGGCAGGACATTTATTCCTGCGGAAAGTGAGCTTGCTTCCATAAGTATGCTGATAGGTGCAGGTACTACGGGTACAAAGGCAATGACGTCTTCATCTTCCTGCGGCATTGCGCTGATGCAGGAAGGTTTATCGGCAATGGTCTGTGCAGAAGTACCCGGTGTCATTGTCAGCGTAATGAGAGGCGGGCCGGGGCTCGGAAATATTGCACCTGCTCAGGGCGATTATTTTCAGGCTGTCAAAGGCGGAGGCAACGGTGATTATAAAGTTATAGTCCTTGCTCCAAGTACTGTTCAGGAGTCTGTTGATTTAACATACAGAGCTTTTTACCTTGCTCTGAAATACAGAAATCCTGTTATTTTACTTGCTGATGGGATTTTAGGACAGATGATGGAACCTGTTGAATTTAAAAAGTATCCTTATGAGGATGTTGATACAAGCAGCTGGGCGCTTTCAGGAGCTAAAAATCGTGAGCCGAGATTTCTTGTTTCTTTACATATGCTTGATGGAGAAATGGAGGCAATAACCCGCCGCCTTTTCAAAAAATATGACGAAATAGCAAAAAATGAAACAACATATGAAGAATATATGACAGAAGATGCTGATATAGTCATAACGGCTTTTGGAACAGTTGCCAGAGTTGCAAAAGCAGCTGTTAAAAGAGCACGCCAAAACGGAATAAAAGCCGGCCTTTTCCGTCCTGTTACTTTGTTCCCGTTCCCTGATAAAGCTTTGCATGAAACTGCAAAGAGAGCTAAAATAGTCTTAGATGTGGAAATGAATATGGGACAGATGCTGCTTGATGTCCGTTCTGCTGTTTTCGGCGCAGCTCCTGTTGAGTTTTTCGGTAAACCCGGAGGTGCTTTGATTACTTTTGAAGATATTTATGATGCGATAATGAAAGCAGACAAGGAAATTGCGCAAGGAGGCCGGGTTTAGTATGGAAGCTTTAGTTTACGAAAAACCTAAATGCCTGAAAAAGGACGGTGCTTTTACTTTTTGCCCCGGGTGCGGACATGGTGTTGTTTTAAGAATAATTGCCGAGTTAATAGATGAATATAAGCTGCAGGAGAACACTATAGCAATCTCTTCTGTGGGCTGTTCTATATTTCTTGAGAAGTTTTTTGATTTGGACGTTGCAGGTGCATCGCACGGACGTTCGCCTTGTGTGGCTACCGGTATAAAACGTTCTTTACCTGATAAATTTATTTTTACATATCAGGGAGACGGGGATGCAGCAACTATAGGTTTTAATGAGACGATACATACTGCTTGCCGGGGAGAAAAGATTACAACAATTTGTATAAACAATACTACTTTTGGTATGACCGGCGGGCAGGCGAGTGCCACAACGCTTGTCGGTCAGGTGACAAAGACGACACCGAAAGGAAGGAAGGCTGAACTTACCGGATATCCTTTACATGCTGCAGAGATAGTTGCAAATTGCGATGGTGCGGCTTATGTAGCGAGGGTGGCCATATGTTCTCCAAAACATATAAGAGAAGCAAAAAAGGCAATAAGAAAAGCTTTTGAAATGCAAATTAAAGGGTTGGGCTATAGTTTTGTTGAAGTTTTGGCTGCTTGTCCTACAAATTGGGGCTTGTCTCCTGTGGAATCTATGAATCTTATAAAAGATAATATAGAAAAAGTCCATCATATTGGTGTATTCAAGGATATCACCTCAGGGGAGGAAAAGTAATGGACAGGAGTATTATTATTTCGGGATTTGGCGGTCAGGGTGTGTTGTTTGCAGGTTCTTTGCTTTGTCATGCTGCTGTTATTGAAGGGCTGCACACCACCTGGATTCCTTCATACGGTGCAGAAATGCGGGGCGGGGCGGCTAATTGTTCCGTACATATTTCTGATGATGAAGTTTCATCTCCTATTGTTAATATGTCGGATGTCGTTTTTGCTCTAAATTTGCTTTCCGAGCAAAAGTTTGAACACAGAGTAAAACCGGGAGGGCTGTTTCTGATAAATACTTCTCTTGTTAAAATTGAGCCGCAAAGAGATGATATAGAATATTTGAATATTCCGTTAAATGATATTGCTTCGGAAAAGAACCATCCTGCTTTTATTAATGTTATGGCAGTAGGGGCATATGTACAAAAGACCGGTATATTAAAGTTGGAATCTTTAAAGCTGGCGTTGGAAGAACTCACCACGGAAAAGCGTAGACATCTGCTTCCGTATAATATTGCATCTTTGGATTACGGTGCGGAATTTGTAAAAAACAGTATGAAGGTTTGAATATGATTAATGAAACCGTTGAGTATATTGAAGACAGAATAAAAGATTTTAAACCGCAGACAGGTATTATACTTGGCTCGGGTTTGGGAGAGTTTGCGAATGAATTTCCCGGTATAAAAATTCCTTATTCAAAAATTCCCGGATTTGAGACGTCTACTGTAGTCGGGCATAAAGGGCAGTTGGTTTTTGCTGAAATTGAGGGCAAAAATACTGTAATGATGCAGGGGCGGTTCCATTATTATGAAGGGTATCATATAAGCAGAATTGTTTATCCTGTAAAGATTATGAA
>CASDVD010000095.1 GCA_949284155.1 uncultured bacterium
GTTTCTTCGAAAACTCTTCGTTCCATATCTTCTCAGTTTCTTTGCATTTGAAAGATTTAATCATAATAAGATTGTAACATATAAATATCCTGTGAATAGTTGAAAATGCTGTAAAAAGGACTAAAATGTAATTGATAGTCTGATACGGTAAATCTCCCTACCGAGCCAACTGGCGACAGAGGGATAGTCCGAGTCCTCATAATCAGGCTATTGTTTTATGGTATGAGGTCGTAAAATCTGCCTCGGACGACGTTTGGCTCAGCCATACGATGACGGGTTGGCAGTCCGTCCATACCGATTTTTATAGTGTAAAGCTATAAATGCAAAAAATAAAAAAGACTCCATAAGGAGTCTTTTTTATGGTGTCGATGGAGGGACTTGAACCCTCAAGGATTTCTCCACACGCCCCTCAAACGTGCGCGTATACCGATTCCGCCACATCGACATATTATTAAATTTTCAATTTGTCTGCGTATACCTCCCCTCTCGAAAAATGATACTTAATCATTTTTCTCGGCAGAGTGCCACATCGACATGTTTTATTTCTTTTAAAATAATAATATCATAAACAAAAATTTTTTATTATTATTTTAAAAAATGCCGAAGAAGGGACTCGAACCCCCACGGATCGCTCCGCACGCACCTGAAGCGTGTGCGTCTACCATTTCGCCACTTCGGCATTTTTTTTTGGTTTCAATGTTCTTTTGACGATTTGACGTCCTTTTCTATAATAAATTCTTTTATCTCACACGTCAACAAATAATTTTTAATTTAAAAAATATTAATGTTATAATAGTATTTGCGTTAATGGAGGAGATTAATATGCTAAATAACCGAATCATTAAGATTATATTTCTGCTGGTTCTAACTTTTTCTGTATTTTCTAACTTTTCCGCTGTTAAAGCTGATGCAAAAGAAGATGTATGGGTCGGCACTTTTCAGATGGTGTGGAATGATTTGATGAATGAAGTAGTCAAAGGCCCGGTCTATTTTAAAGGTAGAACTCCCTCACTAGCTAAAGAATTGAATAAACAAAAATTTAATGCGGATATGATTTCTTCTGATTCTTACTATAAAATTTGTGCAAAGAAAACGAAATCTTTGAAGGCAAAAATTGAAAAAGATATCTATGAAAAATTTAAGGAAAAAAGCGATATTTTAGATAAATTTGAATGGAATGATACTCCCAATGACGTTTACTTCCTATACGCAATGCTGGTAAAGAACTTTGAATTTGTCTCGCCTTTTAAAGTACTGCCTGCCGGCCGGTTCAAAAATTCTAAATTCAATGTTAAATATTTCGGTACGGATGATTCGTCCCCATATTTAATGAAAAAAAATATCAGAATTTTATTTTATGATTCCCGGAAAGAATATGCTGTTGCATTGAAAAGCAAGTCTAACGAAGAGGTTCTTCTTTATAGAACCGATAGCAATTTGGATTTTGATACTCTATATGAAAAATTAAAGAAAAAATCATCACAAAAAAATCTGAAATTTAAACAAAATGATACGCTAAAAGTTCCTTTTATAAGTGTTACTGAAGAAGTAAGCTATGATGAACTTTGTAATAAGGAGATTAAAAATACTGACAGACTGTTTATAAAGCAGGCACTCCAAACTGTTCAGTTTTATATGGATAATAACGGCGGAAAGTTAAAAAGCGAAGCGGGCATGGATATTTCTACAATGAGTCTGCAAATTGATAAAGGAAGGGATTTTAATTTTGATAAAGATTTTGTTCTCTTTATTAAAGAAGTGAATAAACCTGTGCCGTATTTTGCATTAAGAATTGATGATACAAAATATTTAGTGAAAGAATAGCAAAATAATTTATGCCCCTTTTTTATATAAAAAAATGTAAGGGGCTTAAATATTAAATGAAAAGTACACACGATATAAGTTTTCACGGCTGGATCAGCGGCAGGACAGCGGAAGGAGCACAGACTTCCAAAGTTCATACTTGTATGAAAGGTGATTTGGCTATTATTAAACGGCTGAATGACACGATTGCCCAATTTCCGGGCCGTGCTTCAATTTCTGTTTATGACGGTTTTAGTAAAAAAGTTATTGTGGAAGTAGAAAAGGAGCAGTTGAACAAGAAGTTGAGGCTGCCATGGTTTGAGGCTTTGTACGTTCAATTACAAGGTGAACAAAAAAAGTTTCTGGAAAAATCTAATCTGGATAAAATGAAATCACTCATTTTTGAGATAGATGCGCAAGAAATTGAGTCACATAAGCAAAAAGCATTATTTCCTGTTGAAATTTCAAAAATAAAAAAATTTGAGGAAACAATAAAAAATCTGCTTACCGGTGAATCAAAGGAATGGTTTCTTAAGTATTTTTATTGATTATGGTATTATCGCTTTATGAATATTGATACTTTTAAAGTTGAAGAATGGATGAATGAGTATGAAAAGTTCGCTTTATATGACATTGCCCAAACATGCGTGAATACTCTTTCATTGAGTGAGCTGGCTTTATTTGCCGGAATTTCTCTTGATGATTTTATAAAAGAATTTTCTAAAAAAAAATTAGGCTACGGGTATATACTCGGGCTGCCAAAATTTAGGCAGGGCGTATGCAAATTATATAAAGATTTGGATATTGAAAATATAGTACCGGCTATCGGTGCTGCGGGGGCGAATCACCTTTTGTTTTATTCATTAATACAACCGGGAGATTCTGTTATTTCTGTTTTACCTGCGTATCAGCAATTATATTCCATACCTGCTTCTTACGGGGCAGAGGTTTCTATATTGCAGCTTAAACCGGGGAGTAAATTTTTACCGGATTTATCTGAATTGAAACGTTTTGTTAATAAGAATACAAAACTTATTTGTTTAAACAATCCGAATAATCCTACAGGTGCATTGATAAATGAGAGTGAACTTATTAAAATTGTTGAAATAGCGAAATCTGTTAATGCATATATATTGTGCGATGAAGTATATAGAGGGCTTGGTGAAGATGGTGAGATTCCTTCTATTGTTGATTTATATGAAAAGGGTATAAGTGTTTCCAGCATGTCAAAGATTTTTTCTTTGCCGGGATTGAGACTGGGCTGGATTGCAGCAAAAGATATGCATATTATTCAAGAGTGTTTAAAACACAGAGAATATAACATGATTAGTTGTTCAATGTTTGATGAAGAAGTTGCTGCTCTTGCTTTAAGCATCAAGGATGTATTACTGGACAGAAATAAAAAAATTATACGTGAAAATTTACAGATTTTGGATGAGTGGGTCAGCAAAGAAAAACATTTTTCATATGTAAAGCCTCAGGCCGGGACGACTGCTCTTTTATATTATGATTTTGATATTCCTTCAAGAGATTTTTGTGATAAAGCGGCAAGACAGTATGGCGTTTTTCTTACACCCGGATATTGTTTTGAGTTGGAAAACTGCGTAAGAATAGGATTCGCCGGGGAAAAAGAAGTTCTGACCGGGGGGCTTGAAAAACTATCCGAATTTGCAAATAGTTTGCAGACGCAGATGCTGTCTAAACGTCAGTAATGACTGATTTTTTAGTAATATACTTTGTATTTTTTTCTCGGGGTTATGACAGCTTGTCCTCCGGGCAGCACTCTAAGTAGCGGTACAGCAAGTCCGAATAAAAATGGTGTTGTTGCCAGTTCTGCAAGTCCTATCCACGGAGCAAGCGTATATCCGCTGCTGTTGAGATTTCCTGACAGCTGTATTCTTTTTCCGTCTGTTCCTATGACTTGAAATTTTTCTATTGTCATTTCAGCAGGTGCACCGCCCATTGCTCTGGGGGATACTTCCGCAATTTGGGCAATTACTTTGCTGTCTTTAGGTATTACAACTTTTCCGTCTTTTTTTACATCTTTTATTACTTTGAACTCTACAATCTGCCCGAGTTCAGGAAGTGCAATTTTGTAGGCTTCTTTGGAATCGCTGATTTTTATTTTTGAGTTTTTGGTTCGTATTTTATTTACCGGTTTCAGAACTACTTCTATTCCTGTGTCTGTGCGTTCTATGCCTGTATAGACAGGTTTTTTAAAATCTTTATTATTTTCTGTATAAACTATTTCTTCATCTTTAATAAATTCTTTTTTATATTTTTTCTTTCCGTATTTTTTTTGTTTTAAATTTTGGGGTAGTTCGTCACTTATTAAGTCGGGGGTGTATTGAATTTTATTATGTTCGTTTTTGTTTAATGCATTTGCCGCTTCATCTTCTATTATTGGAATAACAAAATCTTGCTTTTTTTTAAGTTGAGATTTTTTAGTATTTTTTTTGTGTGTGTAACTCACATTTCCGTAATAGATTTTTTTATTTTTTGATTTTTTTGCTAATGCAATTGCAGGTATATTTATGTTAATAAACCCGAAAGACACTACAATAAACAGGCTTAGGAGCTTTTTTATCATATTATAATTTCCCCTTTTGGGTTCGTTTAATACGTTCTTGCTGTATTTTTCTTATTTGGGCTCTGTCAGATTTGCTGGTGAAGAGGAAATGCTGGTAGGAATCATTTTTTAGATACTCATTATGAGCAAGATATTGAGGATATTTTTCGTAAATATGCTTATATATATAAGCCGCTCTTTCCGAGCCTTTATAATGAGAGTAATCAATCAGACCTGTTTCAGGAACGGTTTTGCTGATTAGTGTTATCATTCCGATTGGATTGTAGCCTGCTTTTACCATATAATCAACGGCTTTTTTGTCAGATTTTTTGTCATACTTTAATGGTGAAAAACCCATTGTGCAAAGTCTGAAAAGGCTGTGTCTTTTATCCATTAAAAGTGCAATTTCTTTGCTCAATGCAGCTGCTAACTCATCTTCGTTTTCAATAAACGGAATTACTCCTTTATATGCACGTATAATTGAGTTGTGGCTATGTATTACCTTTACTTTATTTTCCGGAACATAGTAAAATATTACACGTTTTTCTATATTATTAGCATTTAGAATGCGGACACCTGTTTGCATGATTTTTTTTTGGTAGACAGATTCTTTATCAAGTATTAATTCTTCTGCAACGGCTGTTGTTGAAACTATTAAAAATACTATAAAAACCCAACAAACTCTTTTCATTATCTGCTCCCGCTTAGTATATACAATTATAGCGTTGAGCAAATTGAGCTGTCAAATTGCTGAAACATCTTTAATTTATTCCTTTGTCCCGGGGTTTGGCGGATGTGCTTAAATAAAAATTATTATATTGTTTTTGTGAGGGGGGGGGCGGTTATGAATATATTAATTATCAATGGTCATAAATATTATCAATACGCACAGGGGCGGTTAAATAAAACTCTGTTTGATCAAATAGTCAAAACTCTTTCTTTTAGTAATGAGCTTCAAACTACTATAGTTGAAGACGGATATGTTATAGATGATGAGATAGAAAAATTCAAGTGGGCGGATTTAATTATTTTTCAGACGCCGATTAATTGGTTTTCTGTTCCCTGGCTTTTAAAAAAATATATAGATGAAGTCTATTCTTACGGTATTTTTTTCGGCCAGTCGGAAGAATATGGCAGAGGGGGGCTTTTTAAAAATAAATATTATATGTATTCATTAACCTGGAATACACCTTGTTCTGCTTTTAATGACAGTTATGGCTTTTTTGACGGTCGAGATGTCGATGATGTTATTCTTGCGATGCATAAATTACAGGAATATTGCGGGCTGAAAAGAATAAAAACATTTTCCGTAAATGATGTAGTACACCATCCAAATATTTCTGAGTATCTGGATAAATTAAAATTGCATTTAGAAAAGTATATCCTAAACGTTTCTTTTATTTAACTTTTTTTTGCCAACGGGCAGTTTTCCGCATCTTTATAGGAGTCTGTAAGAATTGAAATCAAATCTGTCAACCACCAGATTCCGAATCCGCCGAGCGTTATGAGCTGAAGAAATCCAATACCTGTATATCCCGTGTAAAAACGATGTCCGCCAATAATACCTAAAAATATACATAGTAAAAGTGTTGTAGTTTTTGAATGTTTTCCCTGATGCCAGATTGAAGGGTCAAATGTGTGACCGCAGTTTGCACATTCACTTGTATATTCCAACAGCTGTCTTCCGCATTTTGGACAAAACATAAATTTCTCCTTTTTCAATATTATTTTAGTAGTTTATTTATTTTTCTTTTTAGATTTTGTTTTTACATTGGTTGTTTGTTGTTGAGGTTTATTAATGATGACAAGCACCTCATCTTCGCCTGCCATTTTCAAGTTGTTTCTGGCAATGGCTTCCAGACTTTTCATTGAACTAAAATCTTCAAGTTCTTCTTTAAGCCGTTGATTTTCTGCATAAGCCTGTTTATTGAGTTCTTTCATTTTTTTTATTTTTCCGTGATAGCTTATGCTTTTTGTTATGTTATTAAATGCGCTTATTCCTATTTGAGCAAGGCAAATTAACAAAACAATTGTCAAAAATGAATAATAAAAACGAATTTTATTTTTTCGTTTATTATTCTTAGCCTGAGTTTTTTGAATTAAGTCAGGTTTTTGCACTGTTCTTTTCCTTTACCTTCCCCAGTTTGATGCTCCTGTTCAAAACACCATGATATTATAGCTTTAACATAAGGGTTTGTAAACCGAGCCGGGTTAACGGTCTTTTAGTTGTGCCAGTAATCTGAGAATTTCAAGATACAGCCATACCATTGTAACCATTAATCCAAAGGCGCCATACCATTCAAAGTATTTTGGCAGAAGGTTTTCTTCTCCTTTGATTATAAAATCAAAATCTAAAATCAAACTCAATGATGCGACTGCAACAATTACAATGCTTATTCCTATACCTATAGGAGAAGAGCTATACATAAATGTTAGCGGATGTCCGAATAACGATGCAACTAAGTTTATTAAATATAATGCCATAATTGAAATTAATGCGGTCATAATTATGCTTCTGAATCGCTGTGTAGCTTGTATAATTTTTGTTTTAAACAAGAACAGCATCACAAAAAGTGCTGCAAAAGTACCGGCAACAGCTTGTAATGCAATACCCGGATATTGCGCTTCAAACACCATAGAAACGCTGCCTAAAAAAGCTCCTTCCGCAAATGCATATATCGGCGACAGATAAGTTGCTGTTTTGGGTTTAAATGAGATTATTAATGCCAGAATAAAACCGGCAATCAGTCCAATAGTACCTACAAGCATTACTTTATTTGCATAACCCATGAAGGCCTCATATACTACAGCGGCTGCTGACACTGCAAGAATTGCAAATAAAATAAATGATTTGTTGATAGCACCTGAAACACTCATTGGCTCAGCACCTATCATTTGTGCGTTATCGAATCTGTCTTTGGATAAAACAGGATTTGAACTTCTAAACATAGTTTACTCCTCTTTTTCTGTCATTAAATCTTTAACATATATCAGGGTAAAAATCAATTCATCTTTCGTGTTCTTTTAAAAAGCAATCGATTATATAATATCCAATGTAATATCCTGCAACAGCAGGAACAAAAGGTGTTGAACCGGGGGTATATTTTTTGAATTCAAACTGTTGACCGTCTGATGTGTTTATATTTTCTTCCGCACATATTTTTTCAGTGCAAAACGGTGGTTCGTCACTTACAACTGCCGGTATGCCGTTTGTGATATTTTGTTTCTTTAGCCGGTAAAGTATATTCTTGCAAAACGTACATTTAGTCTTTTTTATTTCTGAAATGTCTGCCAGATAAAGTTTTGTCGGGTCATTTCTATTGCCTGCCCCCATTGATGTAATGACCGGTATATCATTGTTTTTACAGTATACCAGAAGGTCAATTTTGGAACGCATTGTGTCAATAGCATCAACAACAAAGTCAGGCTTAATGTTAAATATATCTTCGTTTAATCTTGAACTGTAGAAATTATCAATAATACGAAGGTTAATATTCTTGTTTATGTCCAGCAGTCTGTTTTTAAATAGTTCACACTTCTTGTTTCCGACTGTTGAATGAAGAGCGATTATCTGCCGGTTTATGTTGCTTTCGGAAACTTCATCAAAGTCTATTATAGTAAAGTTTTCAATCCCTGAGCGTGCCAAAGATTCCAAGGCATATCCTCCAACACCGCCAAGCCCGAAAACGAAAACATTTTTATTATGCAAAATGTTCTGCGCTTCTTTCCCCCAAATAAGTTCATTTCTGGAAAATTGTTCAGACATTTTAGTCCTTTACCGACATGCATAACCCTTCCATAACATTGATATAGTCAGCTTCCGGAAGTGTGGAAACAGTCTTCATCGCTACGGAAAGGTTTTTGTTTCTGTCATACCATCTTCTGTTCTGACCGGACTGATACAGGCCGAGAACTCTTTTTATTCCGAGGCTCAATGGAGTTTCTGAATTTTCTTTATTTATATTTTTTATTGCTGATGCAACATCAACTAAATCTTTTGAAATTTTTTTTTGTGCTTCGGGGTTTAGTTTTTTCAGTAAATTCAATGCACGTTGTGTTTCATTAAATTTGTCATACCATCGTTTATTATTCAAACTTTTTACTCCTGTTTTTGATAGCAACATTATAACTTTTCTTTTCACAAAAGACAAAAATCATTTTGAATAAAAAAGAGCTGTTTTTCAGCTCTTTGATTTGGTTTTAGTCCAAATCTCCTCCCAATATATTTTCATAAAATTAGCAACTAAATTTATCTTGAAACTATTAAACCATTGAAATCCCGATTTGTGAAGACTTTTAAGGATGTTTTTTTGTAAAAAATATTTAAAGAATCATGGAATGTCAAATATAGACATGGTTTTGCATGTATTTATTTTGCGTAATATTTGTTTACAAAGTTTATTTCATCTGCAAATTTTTTTCAATTTTGTTTTCTGCGTATTTTCCGATTCCCATTCCCGCTGCCATCCCTGCAAGAGTTGAAAATGCTATAAACGGATATCTGGCATAATCTTTCCACTGTCTGGTTATTGCTGTGGCTATTGAGATAAAGAAGGTCGGCACTATTGCATTGGCAATCAGTGAATAAGATGTTCTTTTTATCTTGTCAGAGAATTCATTTATTCTGTTAATTTCAAATCCCTGTACGGCAGTCATCGGAAAATCCAATGCCCTCATTACGGGTAAGAAAGATATGGAAGCGAAAACTTTGTTCGCCGGGTCTTTAGAAAATTCTTTGTTTATATATTGAAAGTAGTTGTAATTGCTTTTTGATTCATTTGCGGCGGGCAGCTGCTGTACCGGTTCGGCTGCCGTTTTATTCATGTTTTCTTTTTTCTTTTCTATTTCATCTTTCCCTTTTTTTATTAGTGTTCTGCAAATAAGTTCATTGCCTCCAAATGCTGCCAGAATTGCGCTGATAGTAATAAATGTTGCACTGATACATTCTTTTACCGCTTTTTCAATGTGGACTAATGAATTGTGCATTAGTTGGGGTTTTCGCCTGATCTTTTCTGTTTCTTTTGACTGTGGTTTTATTATTTTGCTGTAAATCGGTGCAATTTTTTCTTTAATGAACTTTTTGTTGCCAAGATTTTTTATTCCTTTAGTTATTAATTTTGTTATATTTTCCACTATCGGAATGTTAGGAATTTTTTTTAATATTGCAATAGATACTGCGTATCCCGCAGCGGAGGAGAGTAAAACAGTTGTATCTTTAATAAGCGTTTTGTTCTTTTTATCAGAATCTGCTGTTTTGTAATCTTTGTATGCCTTGCGCCCTCCTATGCCTATAAATACTACGGGCGCAAGAAATTTAGGTTTTGTTAATGAAGATAGGTCTATCGGGTTCATAAGCTGTCTTTCCGTGTATATAACGGCTCTCAATGTGAAAAATTGTATCTTTTGCAGGTCTTTTTAATAATAATTTACATAAGCATATATTAAGAATTGTAAAACAAATCAAAAAGTCTGCAATTTTCTCTTTTATATATACTTTATATATATACGAGACATAACAAAAGATTTGAAGTTTTTAAATAAGATGAGACTTTCACACTAACTACCTAACTTCCTACCTTCCCTTCCTATTAAAGTATTGCTCCAGAAAATGGAGCTTTTTTTTTATGGATTAGGCAGCTATGTGTTTTTTAGATGAAGCAGCTTAACAAATCTTCATAATAAATTAAAGTTTTTTCATAATCTGCCGATATATAAAACAAACAGGCATAGATATAAAATCATGACCGGCGTAAGATGATTATGATGGACACATATGACACAGATATTGAAGATAAAGAGCTAAAGAGCGTAGGACTTGAGTTAATGTTTTTGACTCCGGAGAAATATTCTCATGATGACGGTATTTCTGCTGTCGAATTATCAAAACTTCTACAAATGCCGATAGAAACTGTTAAAAAGAAATTGCGTATACTTTATGAAAAAGGCATTATACGTGTAAGAGGAATAAATCCAAAATTGTGGAAGTTTGATGAGTATAATTTTCAAAGGATGGATGAAGATGATGAAGTCTACAGGCTTTTGTGCAGTTTTGACGATGTAGATTTTGACAGGTATTTTACTTATTAAACAATACTTTGTCTCATCCGGTCTGTTCTGTTTGATGTAAGTATGTTCTTCAGCTTCATAATAGCCTGAGCATGAAGCTGGCAGACTCTTGATTCTGAAATTGAAATGGCTTCGCCTATTTCTTTAAGTGTCATGTTTTCGTGGTAGTAAAGAACCATTATCATTCTTTCCCGTTCGGGAAGTCTTCTCAGGGCTGTTTGTAATTCTTGTTTTACATCTTTGTCCACAAGCGCTTCTAATGGATTTACCAAATTGTCATCTTGTATTGTATCTATAATCTCAACACTTTCATCAGCAAGCCCTTTTTTATCATATATTGAAGAAACTGTAGCATCATCCGCCATAATAGTTTCAATCTTGTCTTTTTCCATTCCGCAGGCTTCTGCTATTTCTGTCGGGGTTGCCGGTCTTCCCAGTTTTTGCTTCATTTCGTCAGCTATTTGTTTTATTTCTTTTATTTTTTTTCTTGTGCTTCTGGGAATCCAGTCTTGTGAACGTATTTTATCTATAATTGCTCCTCTTATCCGCATCAGTGCATAAGTTTCAAATCTTGCACCTTTATCCGGCGTATACCTTTCAATGGAGGTAATCAGGCCTTCAACTCCGTAGCTTGTGATATCTTCCAGCGTGAATGTTTGGGGAAGATTCATTTTTATACGTCCTATAACGTAACGGGTCAGATAAATATATTGAACTATCAGTTTGTCCCGCAAGTCTTTTCTTGATTTGTCGAGCAAATATTCATTCCATAATGTCTCAAGCTCACTGTCCGAGAGTCTTTTAATCTTATTATATGTACTGTATTCTAATTCTTCGCTCATTAAAATATCCACAAACCGCCCAAGTGATGGTCTTATTTTAATTTTACCCGACAAGCTGATTTACAAATCATATATTCGTATGACTTTTAGTTTGTATTATTATAATTAAGTAAAGGAACCATTATGCTGATTGATACACATGCACATATTGATATGCAGAATTATTCAGAACAATTTGAAGAAATACTGAATAATGCAAAAAATAATTCTGTTGAAAAAATAATTATCCCCGGTGTTGAACCGTTAGGGTTTAATCGGATTATAGAAATTATAGAAAAATATGATAATATTTACGGCGCACTCGGCGTTCATCCGAGTGAAGCGAAAACTTTTAATGACGATGTCTCTGACAGAATGCTTTTGCTCGGAACAAATAAGAAAATTGTTGCTGTTGGTGAAATCGGACTGGATTATTACTGGGATAAGAGTTTTGTTGAACTTCAAAAAGAGATTTTTATCAGGCAGATTGAAATCGCCAAAGAGTTAAGAAAACCTGTAATAATTCATGACAGGGATGCTCATTCGGATACTTTTGAAATCTTAAAACTGACTAAAGCTAAAGATACGGGCGTTGTTATGCATTGTTTCTCTGGTTCTGCGGAATTTGCCATGCAGTGCGTACAAGAAGGGTTTTATATCGCTCTGGGTGGTGTTGTAACATTTAAAAATGCAAAAAAGATGAAGGAAGTGGCTAAAATTGTGCCCATAGAAAAGCTGCTGCTGGAAACTGATTCACCGTATCTTACGCCGGAGCCTTTTCGTGGAAAAGAAAATCAACCGGCTTATGTAAAATATGCTGCGGAAGAAATTGCAAGACTCAGAGAGATTGATTTAGATGAACTGGCGCAAAGAACTTCTGAAAATGCTACGAGGGTTTTTAAGTTAAATAGGATTGATAATGGCTAAGAAAGAACGGTTTGATAAAATACTTGTTGATAAAGGCTTTTTTGAAACAAAAAATAAAGCGCAGGCTGCAATACTGGCTGGTGATGTGAAGCTTAACGGCGAAACGATAACCAAAGCCGGTCATCCCGTAGAGTGGAAGGACGATACAAAAATTGAGATAAAAAGCCTGCCGTTTGTATCCAGAGGCGGTTTGAAACTGCAAAAAGCGCTTGATGAGTTTGGTATAGATTTAAAAGAAAAAATTTGTCTTGATGCAGGTGCTTCAACCGGCGGTTTTACTGATTGTATGCTTCAATATGGTGCTAAAAAGGTTTATGCTGTTGATGTCGGATACGGTCAGATTGCCTGGAAATTACGCAATGACAGTCGTGTAAAAGTAGTTGAGCGTACCAATGTGAAGAATTGTATGCGCTCTGACATATACGATGAAAATGATATTTTGCCGGATTTTTGTGCAATGGACTTGTCTTTTATTTCAATTACCAAGGTGTTGGGCAATATAGTAAATCTGCTTTCAGATAAAGAAAAAAGTATAGCTGCATTAATAAAGCCCCAATTTGAGGCCGGAAGGGAATTTGTAGGAAAAAATGGTGTAGTCAGAGAAAAAAGCACACATATTAAGGTTATCAATGACGTTATAGATTTTGCCGGAGAATTAGCGTTGTATCCTGCTAAGTTTACGTATTCACCGATAAAAGGCCCTGCGGGGAATATAGAATATTTAATATTGCTGAGTACGGTGAGTGTAGATTTTGACAGACAAAATGTTATAGATGTAGTTAATTTTGCTCACAATTCGGATTTTTGAGAGAGAGTTAATATATAAATTATATAAAATATTGATGGGTAATTGCTAAATAATTATTTGTGTTGCTGCCTATTATCCTCGTAATCATTAGTCTTTGACTAGTATGTAACGAAATGTAACGATATATACTTTATATGAAATTTGTATATACAAAATGTTTTTATATATATGTAAGTGAAAAAATCGTAAATGTAAGGAGACGATAAAATGGGTTTAGCAGCATCACAAGCAAGATTGTTACTCTTGACAGCGCGAAAATCAGATTTGGAATTAAGAGCCCAACAAATCACTAACACTGAAATGATTTTGGCAATGCAAACAGAAGCAATTGCAAAAGAATACTCCAATAAATTGTCTAACAAAGATTTGATGTTGATTACATCAGTTGGTGTATTGAACGGCGAAAGAACCCAAGAAGTCCCTGTATCATATGAATCATTGACAGAAGCAGGTTTCATTCCTTATGAAGGAAACAACCCTGTTCCTCAAGGTAAATATACTGCAGGTGCAATGCAAGAATTAATCAAAAGAGGAAAAATTGTTATAAGACCTGTTATAACTGATGAAGCCGGAAATGAAACAGTTGGCGACATAATCAATATCACAGGCAGTGAACAATTCTATGATACTTATTATACAGCTGATGACGGCCCGGCAACTGCTGAATATGAATCTAAAATGGCTGAAATCCAAACAAAAGAAAAACAATTACAATTAGACCTTCAACAAGTAGAAACTCAACAAAAAGCTTGCGATACAGAAATCGATTCCGTTAAGAAGATTATGGATAAAAACATTGAAAGAACATTCAAAGTATTCGCTTAATAAGGTATAAATCAGACAAATTATAAATCAGACAAACGTATAAAGAGACTTGATGATGCAACCCAATTATTAAAAGCCGTTCCGTTTTTGGACGGCTTTTTTTTAGATAAAAATTTTTATGATGGCTAAATGAACCCCCTTGGAAACCTCTTGGAACCCCATTGAAAACATCCCGGAAAATTCTTGTTAGATTCCATGATATTTTTATGCTATTTTATAGTCATTGAAAAATTAAAGAGGCTGTTAATACGATGGAAACTAAGAATTTTTGCGACTTGCCGACAACATATGACTCCGGCGCTACAGAATCAAATATTTATAAATTTTGGGAAGACAACAACTGTTTTAAAGCGGATGCGGACTCAAAAAAGCCTCCTTATTCAATAGTTATTCCTCCGCCGAATGTGACCGGAATTTTGCATATGGGACATGCTATAGATGAAACTTTGCAGGATTTGTTAATTCGTTATCACAGAATGTCCGGATATGAAGCTCTCTGGGTTCCGGGTACTGATCATGCCGGGATTGCAACTCAAAATGTAGTAGAAAAGAAATTAAGAGAAAAAGGTCAAAACAGACATCAACTCGGCAGAGAAAAATTTTTGGAATTGACCTGGAAATGGGCAAATGAACACAAAGGAGCAATCCTTGATCAGTGTAAGCGTCTCGGTGCGTCTTTTGACAGAACAAGAGAAAGATTCACGCTTGATAAAGGCTGCTCTGAAGCTGTTAAAGAAGTTTTTGTAAGACTGTATGAAAAAGGTTTGATATATAAGGGTGCATATATTGTAAACTGGTGCCCAAGATGCCAGTCAGCCATATCTGATGTTGAAACTGAATATGAAACTGAGGCGGGTCATTTGTGGGAAATCAGCTATCCGTTAAAAGATGAACCCGGCGCAATTGTTATTGCTACAACACGTCCTGAAACTATGTTTGGTGATGTTGCAATTGCTGTTAATCCGTCTGACTATAAATATAAAGATTTAATAGGCAAGACGGTGTGCTTGCCATTAACCGGCAGAGAAATTCCTATTATTGCTGATGAATATGTGGATAAAAAATTCGGAACCGGCGCATTGAAAATCACTCCGGCGCATGATCCTAATGATTATGAAATCGGAAAACGTCATGATTTAAAACCGATATGGGTAATCGACGGTGAAGGAAAAATGAAAGCATGTGCTGAAGTGCCTCAGGAACTGCACGGTCTTGACCGGTATGAAGCACGTGAAAAAGTAATAGGAATGTTAAAATATCACAACGATTTGGTTCGTATAACAGACCATGAACACAATGTCGGTAAATGCCAGAGATGTCACACAACTATAGAACCGCTTCTTTCAGAACAATGGTTTGTGAAAATGGAACCTCTGGCAAAAGCTGCTATTGCTGCTATTGATAAAGGTGAAATAAAATTCGTTCCGGAAAGATGGACAAAGAACTATTTGGGATGGATGGAAAATATCAGAGATTGGTGTATTTCAAGGCAGTTGTGGTGGGGACACCAAATTCCGGCTTATTATCATAACCAAACCGGTGAAATGGTTGTGGCAAAGGAAAATCCGGATCCTGAAAATTATACTCAGGAAACAGATGTGCTCGACACTTGGTTTTCTTCAGGTTTGTGGCCTTTTTCTACAATGGGATGGCCAAATACTGATGCAAAAGATTTTAAAAAGTTTTATCCTACATCTGTTTTGGTTACCGGTTTTGATATTATATTTTTCTGGGTTGCCCGAATGATTACGATGGGATATGAATTTACTAAAAAAGCTCCTTTCCCGGTTGTTTATATTCACGGACTTATAAGAGATGAACACGGACAAAAGATGTCAAAATCTAAAGGCAATACTGTTGATCCGGTAGGTATAATAGAAAAATACGGTTGTGATGCATTGAGATTTACTTTAACCTCGTTGTGCACATACGGCGGGCAGGATATAAAAGTAAGTGATGAAAAATTTGAATACGGCAGAAATTTTGCTAATAAAATATGGAATGCTTCACGTTTTGTTTTAATGAATCTTGAAGGCGTTGATGATAAAGATATGGATGAATCAAAATTAACAATTGCTGACAAGTGGATTTTGCACAAACTTAACTGTACTGCAAAAGATGTTAATGAAAATATTAAAAATTACAGAATCGGTGAAACATCGCATATTTTATATGATTTCTTCTGGAATGATTACTGTGATTGGTATGTTGAGATTGCGAAGATACAGCTTAGAGATGAAAATTTAAAAGCCAATACTCAGCGTGTATTGAGATATGTTCTGGATATGACTCTGCGTATGCTTCATCCGATAATGCCCTTTATTACGGAATATATCTGGCAGATGATTCCGGGTGAGAAGAAGGAAATTGCAATAATGAAGAGTGATTTCCCGGTATACTCAAAAGAGTTCGATTATCCTGTCGAAAATACTGAAATGGAGCTGGTATTTGAAACAATTAAATCATTAAGAAACGTACGCCAGTCTTTAAATATTCCGGTTTCGACACAAATGGATATAGAAATTCATGCGACCGGTAAGGAAAAACCGGTTTTTGAAGCAGTAATTCCATATCTTCAACGTCTGGCTAAAGTTCAAAATATTACATTTGAATCTGAGGGAGCTGCTATACCTAAAAAATCCGCTTCTGCTGTTGTCGGTAATTCCAAAATAATAGTTCCGCTGGAGGGGCTTATTGATATAAATGAAGAAATTTCCAGACAAAACAAGAAGCTTGAAAAGCTTAATAAAGAAAAGTCAAGCCTTGAAGCACGAATAAATAATGAAAAATTTGTTGCCAATGCTCCATCTGACGTGATTGAGCAAACAAAGGCAAGGATTGATGAATTGGATAAGCAGGGTTCTGCTATTTCGAGCCTGATAAAATCATTAAAAGATTAGAAGTATTTTTTAATAATTTTGAAGGCTGTCTGTCTGCCTTTTTCGTCAAAAAAGAACGAAATCCAGTCCATGTCGAGAAATTCGTAACCGAATTTTTCTAATTTTTGTGTCAAAATAAAGCGATTAGTTTGCGAGTTGCTTTGAGGATTTCTTACTTGATAGAGTCTCTGTCCTTTATAAAAATCTACTTTTTTTTCAACAATTCTATTTTTAATCTCTTTATATTGCTTGTTTCCGTTTCTAAAAATAACAAGTTCACTTGTTAGTTTTTTGGTTACTTTGTTGTATTTTTTGATTATTACATGTCCGTCTTTTCTTTCTAAAGTTTTTATGAAACCTTTTTGTGATGTGCTGTTAAAAGAAGGATTGAGAGCAGGTATTTTCACTTTATTTCTCCACTAATAGGCCGGTTGTATTTATTCAACAGAAATAAAAAATAAAAATAAAAATTTTTGCGCAAAAAATAAGAAAGCTTCCAGACGGAAGCATAAAGATAGAATAAGGTAGAATAAGATAGAATTTTAGAAACGTTTTCCCTATTGCTGCTAAGCTCTCCTTCGCTTATTTGACTGCAGCCAATTTTGATGCAATTCCCAAATCGGAATTTATCATTTTTGCACTGGCTATAGCCATAGATCTTCTTTTTCTTGCGCCTCTGAGCAAGAATGCAACTCCTTCAGATATATTGCTTGTCGGTTTGTCTGCTTTTTTAATCATTGTATTGAACCTCTTGTGCTCTTATATTATTTATATCGGCATTCTTTTGTGGAAACTTTAGCTTTTTGTCTTGTTTCTTTACAAACTGTTACAAATCAGGCTGTTATCTGAAGGAATAAAGTATAAGAAAAAAGCGTGATAAACTTACCACGCTTTTTCTCTGTATTAATAATGAAAGAGACATTATTTATTGCAAGCTGAGCAGTTTGCATTGCCGAATGCAACGGTAATATGTTCTCTCGGGTTAATTTGAGCAACTTTATTTCCTTTAGGATCAACGATGTAGGCAACATCATCCATAGTAGTTTGGAATAAACCTGCGGTACCGGCCAGAGCGGTTCTAGTAGTGTCGATAGGTGCTTTTACAATAGTTTTTACGCCATCGAATAAACTTCTGCCTGCTGCGGGGAGCTGACCTTGTAAAGTTTGTCCGAACATAAGACCTGTATCATCACCCACACGCTCTACAGCATTGCCTAATGCCATTACCGCACCGCCGACGGTTCTGCCGGTGATACCGACGAGGCTGCCTGCCCAGGTGAACGGAGCCGCAATAATTCTGGCAAGAGCATTAGGTTTCTTTTGTTGGTCGACCTGTGCGGTCAGAACTTGCTGCGGTAAATCAGCAGTGCATTTGCCGTTTTTAATTTTATTGAATGATAATTTAAGTGCACCGCCGCAATTGTTGGTAGGTCTTTGAACTTCTGTTACTTTACCGTAAACGGTTGAACCTGCGGGGAAGTTTTGTCCGTTAATGCAGCACGGTTCACAAGTTTTTGCGGCAAATAACTGGTTCACATTTGCGTGTTTAGCATTAATTTCATCATTGAATTTTAATTTTAATGTAGGAATTTGTACTACATTATCCTGGGCCATGAACGCTGCTCCGCCTGTGCAGCCGCAATCTGCGGTAGCTACATCTTTATTTGAATAGCCCATAGATATTCTTACCTGTTCAAGCATATTGGCTATATCAGCACGGCTTGCATCTTTGTAAGCTTGTATTTCATTAGGATTCGGAGCATCTTTAAGTGCACCTGTTTCAATGGTTTTTGCTATAGGAATTTTTGCCCAGGAAGGCACTTTGTCTCCGTCACAGAATTTGCTGAGAATTTGTTCTGCTTTGCAGGTGTCCATTTCACATGGTATTCCTTTGGCTAGTGCTGCCATTGCTTCAGCTCTTGAAACAGGTTCATTAGGTTTAAATGTATTATTCGGGTATCCTGCCATAATTCCGTTAGAAACGCTTACATTAATAGCCTGATTGGCCCAGTGGCTTTTAGGTACATCTTTGAAAACATGAGCAGGACATTTTTCTTGAGAACGCAGGTTGAAACCGTTGACTAACATGCTTGCCAATTCAGCTCTTGAAACCGGCAGATTAGGTTTAAATGTTCTGTCGGGATAACCTGCAATAACTTTATTTTCTGCAAGCTTGTTAATTTCACAATTAGCCCAATATCCGGTCGGAACATCCTCAAAAGAGCATGCTAAAGGTGCAGCTCCGCCGGTAATAGGTGCGCTGAACGGTACAATAGTACGGTTTATCACGTCCATGCAAGAGCAGGTTGAAATATCTATTCCGCAAGGTTCAGGTGTAGCGCAAGAAGTACAAGCCGGTGCAGCATCACATCCGCATCCTGAAACAGGAGCGGCAGCGCCTGTTATGCAATCAAGAGACGGGCCTAAAACTGGAATTTCTGCAGGAGCGGCTGCACCTGTTATGCCATTGTCACACGGGCATCCGCATTGAGGTTTTACAGCGACGGGAACACCCGGCGTCGGGCATAATGTGCAGCCGCAACCTAGTCCTTCTCCAATGATAACATTATTTTCCGTAGTTCCGACTCTTTGGCTGTCAGAAAAAATTGAACTGGGATATGCATACAATTGTTTTGCTTCATATTTCCCATCGCATTTAGGCATTACAGTGGCTGATATAGAAGGCTCGCAGCAGGGTGCGGGGTCACAACATGGTGCAGCGGCGCCTGTGCATCCGCAAGGATCAGGTTCACATCCGCAAACGGGTGCGGGTTCGCATCCGCAAGCAGGAGCCGGCTCGCATCCGCAATCGTTTTGGGGCAGATTGCAAGCTGGGCAAGCTGCATTGTTAGGCGTAACATCCGGTACGCAGCCGGAAACCGGACAAGCGGCAAGTTTCGCCATATCTAAACCGGAAATATCGACATCACTTGCAATCCCCGAGTTAATTGTGCCTGCCATAAGCCCGATTGTTAAGGCCGTAGCAAGCGTTAGTTTGTTAATTGTCATCTTTCCCTCCTTAATAAGCAAATTTTTTTATTAGATTTGCTCTCAAATCTAACTTTCGAGAATTAACATCTTATGTTGCATTATTACGGTGAAACCTTTTAAAAATCATTACCATAAAAGGTTACCTTAACGGGCTATTTGAATTTATAAAACTACTCCAAAAGTTTCTAAGCACAGACTTGTATTCGGACAATTGACGAAATTTTAATTTGTAAATTTTGTACAGAGAAATATACTCTTACAGTGCAGTTTTTTAGGAAAATTTTAATCTGTGAATCATAAATATTTATATATGCTGATTATTTAAAGTATTCTATTCGTTAAATCTGTATTTTTGATTAAGTACTGACGGTGTATCATAGCACTTTAAAAGAGATTTCGGAGAAATTATACCTGTCTCATACAGAAGTTGAATCTGTGCTTTATTATAATCTATAGTTGAATTTATTAGTTTCATTCGAGCTTGTGTTTTTGTTTTTTGGGCTTCTATAATATCGATAAATGTATTATTGCCGACATCGAAACCGACCAGTGCAAATCGGACACCCTCATCTGCAGCTTCTACTTCCTTTTCTCCGGATTTTATTCTTTCTAAAGCAGAACTTGAATTGTAAATGGAATTCAGGATATATTGCTTTACATCTCCTTTTAGTCTTCTCAGTTCCAGTTCGGCTGTGTGTACTTTAGCTTCATCTGCTTTTTCCTGGGTTATAGTGCCTGCGCCCAATTTTTTTCCAATAGGCATAACAACATTAAGGCTCCAGGTATGATTTGGCCGCAGTGAGCCCTCTCCTAATACTCCTGCTCTTCCGTATTCGTAGCTCAAACTTATCTGGGGGGCAAAATCAGCGTAATTCATATTTTTGAGATTAGATAGTGATTTGATTTCTCTTTGTTTTGCTTTAATATCCTCCCTTAAGCTCAGTGCTACATCATATAGGTTTTCAATCGTATATTTTTTTGATACAAGTTCTGTTGTTTTTATAGAATTTTCTATGGGATAAACGGCAATTGTTACATCTATTCCCATTGTGTCGGCAAGATTTGCCTGTCTTAACCTTAATGTATTTAGTGATGTAATTAATTCTTGTTTTGCTATTGCGAGTTCTGCTTCGGCTCTTAGGACATCAAATTTTGTTCCGACTCCGATTTCGTGTCTTGCTTGCATTAACCGGAGTTGTTCTTGTCTGTCTTTAAGATTTATTATTAAAACATCAATGTTCAATTTGGCTTGAAGAAGATCATAGTAATATTGAGCGACATTTAAAAGCAGGTCTTCTCTTGTTTGATTTACTCTGTGACCGGCAGCTTTTAGGAGGTTATGCTTGCTGGCGGCTAAAAATATTTGCCTGGCATCGCCGAGAATAGGATAGCTGAATGTTACTCCGCTGTATACCGGATTTGTTTCTATTCTTCTCGGCAAGATATCGCCGACAAGAAATTCACCTCTAAGATTTTGAATTTGGTATCTGTAGTAAACTTCCGGCAGCAAAAAGGTCATTGAGTTTGCGAACGTCCATTTTGCTTCATTTTTTTGAGATTTACTGATTTCGAGTGTAGTACTGTTTTTTAGGGCTATTGTTATGCAGTCTTCTAAATTAACGGGAAGAAGATTTATATCAAGAGCCTTTTTTATTTCTTCGTCCAGTTTGCGTTGTTTTTCTTGATTCTTTTTCGGGTCGTCTTCATTAATGTATTCAAGAAATTTATCATTTTTGTACTCCCATATTAACCCGTCATCACATAAAGCAATAAGAGGAGTAAATAAGTTTATGGTTACGCATATACAAATTAACGTAATCTTTTTCTTGTTTTTAAATAAATTTGAAAACATATTAAAAAACATATTTGAAAGCCTACTTGAAAGTTTAGGTCAAATTTTCATAATTCTTATAGCCTTGTTGAGCTAATCAGGGGGACAAAATGATAGTGAAAATAAGATACTGTTGCCGGATTGTATTTTTTATTAAGTTTCATATAAAATGAGAGGAAAAATGAAGGTAAATATGACAAAAGTAGCTTTAATAAATCATGGCTGTGCCAAAAATCTGGTTGACTCCGAGTTGATGCTGGGTATGCTCTCTGATGCGGGTATTGATATTACTCTTGATGATAAAGATGCATCTATTGTGATAGTAAATACGTGTTCTTTTATACATGATGCGGAAAAAGAGTCAGTGCAGTCTATTCTTCAGATGGTAAATGAAGGGAAAAAGGTCATTATTACGGGTTGTTTGCCCCAGAAACATAAAGAGGAGCTGAAAAAGGTAATTCCGGAGATAGTTGCGATGCTCGGAACAACGGATATTCACAAAATTGTTGAAGTTGTTAAAAAGCTCGCAGACGGGCTGACTGACTATATTGAAGAAATTGCTGAAAAACCATTGTATATTTATCCTGAAAGCGTACACAGACAGCAGATTACAATTGGTTCCAGCTCTTATATAAAAATTGCTGACGGATGTAACTATCATTGCGGATATTGTATTATACCTACATTACGAGGCGCTTATTCTTCAAGAACTATTGAAAATATAGTTGATGAAGCTAAAATGCTGGGGGAAAAGGGTGTCAGTGAAATTGTACTTGTTGCTCAAGATACGACAAGTTACGGTATAGATTTGTATAAAAAGCCTTCTTTAGCAAAGCTGCTGCGAGAATTGAATAAAATTGAATCGATTGAATGGATAAGGGTTATGTATACATATCCTTCAATGATTGATGATGATTTGATTGATGCTTTTAAAAATTGTGAAAAAGTTGTCAAATATATTGATATGCCGCTGCAGCATGCGAGCAGGACAATTTTAAAAGCAATGCGGCGTCCGGTTATGGATTACAGAGCTTTGATTTCAAAATTAAGAGAAAATATCCCTGATATTGCTATCAGAACTGCATTTATTGTCGGATATCCGGGTGAAACAGAGGAAGAATTCAATGAATTGCGGGAATTTATAGAAGATATGAGGTTTGACAAGCTTGGTGTATTTGAGTTTTCAAAAGAAAAAAATACAGCTGCTTATGAACTTCCAAAACAGGTGCCGGCACGAATTAAACATCAAAGAAAAAAGGAGCTGCTTAGTTTGCAGCAAAGAATTTCTGCAGAAATTAACCAATCATTCACCGGCAAAAAGATTCCATGTATCATAGAGGCTGTTAGTGATGACTGTGGTATTATTGCCCGCTCTTATCGGGATGCTCCTGAAATAGACGGACTGGTTTATATAGATTCGCAAAGACCACTGGTACCCGGTGATATAGAGCTTGTTGGAATACAGCGTGCTGATGAATATGATTTGTATGGTACTGTTGAATGAATAATGATTACATATAAATATTAAAAAATAATTAACTTTTTTATAAAAAGGTTAATTTCAATGATATAAAAGAATTGTGATAGTGATGATAATTGTTTGAGATTAAACAAAGGAGGAAAATCATGGCAATAAGACCGCTTTCAGACAGAATAGTAATTAAAGTTATTGATGATACAGAGCAAACTTCAGGAGGAATTTTTATTCCTGATTCAGCTAAAGAAAAACCTCAAAAAGGTGAAGTTGTAGCTGTCGGCCCCGGAAAAACTCTTGATGACGGTAAAAAAGAAGAAATGGAAGTTAAAGTAGGAGATATGGTGCTGTTTGCTAAGTATTCCGGAACTGATATTAAACTTAACGATGAAAACTTAAAAATTCTGTCTGTAAAAGATGTGCTGGGTGTATTGGAATAAATCCGGCAATTTTAAAACAGGCTAAAAAATATTTTGGCAAAGAAATGATTTCATAAGGAGAATATAAAATGGCTAAAAAAATTGTATTTAACGAGGAAGCTCGCAAAAGTCTTCTCAAAGGTATTGATGCAGTTGCTGATGCTGTAAAAGTAACTATCGGGCCTAAAGGAAGAAATGTAATTCTTGAAAAAAAATTCGGTGCACCTCAAATTGTTAATGACGGTGTAACTATCGCAAAAGAAATCGAACTTGAAGACGGATTGGAAAATGCAGGTGCACAACTTCTTAAAGAAGTTTCATCCAAAACAAACGATGTTGCCGGTGACGGTACAACTACTGCCGCTGTTTTGGCCCAGGCTGTTGTCAGAGAAGGTTTGAGAAATCTTACAGCCGGTGCAAACCCGATGTGTATTAAACGTGGTATGGATAAAGGTGTAAGACTTGCTGTTGATAAAATCAAAGAAATGTCCAGACCGGTTAATTCACAAGAAGCACTTGCTCAAGTTGCTACTATATCAGCTGGAAATAATCATGAAATAGGTTCGCTTATTGCTGAAGCAATGGAAAAAGTCGGCCACGACGGCGTTATTACTGTTGAAGAATCAAAATCTTTCGGTACTAACCTGAAAGTTGTTGAAGGTATGCAGTTCGACAAAGGTTACATTTCACCTTATTTCGTTACTGATCCTGAAAGAATGGAAGCTGTACTTGAAGATGCTTATGTTCTTTGTGTTAACAAAAAGATTAACCTGATTGCTGATTTGGTTCCTATTTTGGAACAGGTAGCAAGAGACGGCCGTTCTTTGTTGATTATCGCAGAAGACGTTGAAGGTGAAGCCTTAGCTACATTAGTTGTAAACACAATGAGAAAAGTTCTCAGAGCTGTTGCTGTTAAAGCTCCCGGATTTGGTGACAGAAGAAAAGCTATGCTTGAAGATATAGCTATTTTAACAGGCGGCGAAATGTTCACTGAAGAATTGGGTATTAAATTAGAAAATATAACTGTTCAAATGCTTGGTAAAGCAAAACGAGTAACTGTTACAAAAGATAATACTACAATTGTTGTCGGTGATGAAACAAAAGCTAAAGTTGAAGAAAGAGTGAAACTGATTAAACGTCAAATTGAGGCTTCCGACTCTGAATATGACAAAGAAAAACTTCAGGAAAGACTGGCAAAACTTTCCGGCGGTGTTGCTGTTATTGAAGTAGGTGCGGCTTCTGAAGTTGAATTAAAGGAAAGAAAACTCAGAATCGAAGATGCTTTGAATGCTACAAGAGCCGCTAAAGAAGAAGGTATTGTTCCCGGCGGCGGTGTTGCGCTCCTTCGTGTAATGCAGGAAATGCAAAAAAATCTTGATACATGCGATTATGCTACTGACGATGAAAAAGTCGGTTATCGTATATTGCTGGATGCTTTGCATATTCCTTTGAAACAAATTGCTGAAAATGCCGGTGTTAAAGGCGATGTGGTTGTTGAAGAAGTCAAAAAACTTCCGACAAACGAAGGTTTTGACGCAATGACCAACGAATATGTTGATATGTTCAAAGAAGGTATTGTTGACCCTGCGAAAGTTACACGTTCAGCACTTGAAAATGCTGTTTCAGTTGCTTCAATGCTTCTTACAACAGAAGCTGCTGTTGTTGACATTCCGTCTAAAGAACCTGCTCCGGCAATGCCTCCTATGGGTGGCGGTATGGGCGGTATGATGTAATTATACGGCGTATAAGTTATATCTTTAAAAGGAGCTTCGTTGAAGCTCCTTTTTTTATTGCTTTTTAATACATATTCAGGTAAATCCAATATGTGCGGTAGACTTTTTTTACATAGTTCTTGGTCTCTTCATAGGGAATATTTTCTATAAATTCGTCAAGATTGTTGTAATTAGACTTGTTTGTCCAGTTCTTTACTGCGTTAGGGCCTCCGTTATATGAAGCTACTGCCAGCAAATCATTATTATTCAATTGATTTTTGGCATATCTAAGATATGCGCATCCAAGATTTAAATTGTTTTCCGGCGTCAATAATTCTTTTCTGTTGTAATAAGGGACACTTTCTTTGGCTGCAATATAGCTGGCTGTTGACGGCATAATTTGCATTAAACCTCTTGCACCGGCTGAACTGACTGCTGACGGGTTGAAATAGCTTTCTTCTCTTACAAGTGCGGTAACAAGGTATGAGTCCAAATCAAACTTTTCTGCATATTTATTTATTAAATCAGAATAATGCAGCTGATAGGCCAATTTGTATACGCTGTCTGAAAAGTCAGGCTTTTCTTCCGTTTCTGCCAGTGCATCTCTTGCAAGTATTGCTGCTGTTGAATAGTTCCCTTCTTTGTAGTTCAGCCAGCTTTGTACAAATTTATTTTCTTTTTCTACGTCATTTAGAAGTTCATAGTCATCCAGTTTTAGTATTAAATTTATCAATGCGATATTGTCATCAGAAAGATTTGTATGGTTTAACGGGAATTGAATATTTCCGGCATGTGCAGGCAGGTGTCTGTAGCTTCTTGTTTTCCAGGGTGAATTCCCGTCTAGTATTGACAGCTTTTTGTTCGCTCTATATGCATAATAGTCATCCGGATATTTTTCAAGAATCCTTTGATAGAAGCCTTTTGCTTCATTTTTTCGACCTTGATTTTCTGAAATTTTACCCATCCAAAAGTTTATTCTGGGAGCGGCTATTGTGTTCGGATAGTTTTTAATATGCATTCTTCCTATATTCGCTGCTTCTATATAATTTCTGTTTTGGTACTCAATCCAGAAAAGGTTAGATAATGCATCGGAAGCGAAGTTTCCGTCAGGATATTTTCTGAATATTTCTTTATAGAAGAATTCTTTTAGAGGTACTTCGACAAGTTTTGTCAGTCTGTACATTATAAAATCTTCACCTTTGGAATGGTTTGTCTTGGATATTTCCAGTGCTTTATACCATCCGGATTTTTCTCCTTCAGCTCTGGTTTGGGCAAAGTGTTCTATAGCTTTATAGAGTTCCTCTTCTTCAATTGCTCCCGAATAGTTTCCATATCCCGTATTAAAAATTTCTTCAGCTTTTTCTTTTTGTCCTGCGTTTTGATATATAACAAACAAATAATGCCAGGTTGTGCGCATGTCTGCTTTGCTTAAATAGTGCAGTGCATTTGTATAGAAGCTGTTTTGAAAATATGCACGGCCGATGCAATTATTTTCATAATCAGATAGCTCAAGATTGAGCGCTTTTAATTCATTTATACAATTCAGAGCAAATCTTCCCTTGGGTGATTCTTTTAAATAGGAGATAAAGAAATTTTTTGCCCGGTCAGGATGTTTTTCTTTATTTATGAGTCCGAGATAGTAATTGGCTGCTATTGCATATTCTTTATCTACAGAATTTTTTTTCAACGCTGAAAATATTTTCTCGGCTTTTTTTAATTCATTCTGTCTAAAATAATTTTGTCCGAGCGAGTAATATGCTTTAGCTGCGAACATCGAATCCGGAAACCGTTCAATAAAAAGGTGATATTTCTTTACGGCCGTTTCTGTATCTTTAAGTTCGTCTGCACAATTGGCTTCTCTTAGTAAGGCTATTTCATATAATTTTGAATTTCTGGAGATATTTGTAAAATTAAAATAGGCATTCTCGTAGTCTTTTTTTTGATAAAATTCCACTGCTGTTTTATATGTTTTGAAATCTTTTTCAGTAACGCTGGTCATTGAATAGACTTTGCAAAAAGCAATTATAATAAGAGTTGCAAAAGCAGCTGTTATAAGGGAAAATTTTAAATTTCTCTTAAGGTTTTTCATCTTTTTCTACTTCACCTGCGAATTATTACTTTAAGTATCCTCAAAAACAGTTAAAAGAGCAAGGACATTTCCCAATGTTGTTTACATAGTATAGATGTAAACATTTCGGGTGAGAGCCATGCACAATCAACATATTACCTGTTTTGATTTAAATATCAAGAACTTTGAAATATTAAAGAAATATAATTTAATAAAACCTTTGAAAAGTAAAGGAAGGGTTATAAAAAATTATATTTTTTATGAAGAGCCGGTGAAAATAACTGTTAATTAAGAAGTTTTAATTCTTTTTCACTTTTTGCGGGCAGGAGTATTTTGAATGTTGTCCCTTCGCCGAGAGTTGATTCTACTGTAATATCTCCGTTGTGTGCCTGCATTATTTTTTTAGAAATAAAAAGTCCCAGTCCGGAGCCTACTTTTTTGAATTTTTTTGCAGTTGTTTCATGTTCAATAAAAATTTTTCCTACTTCATCTTTAGGGATTCCCGGGCCGTTGTCGGTTATACTGATTAGCAAATCATTTTTTTTGTCTGTTATGCTAATATTAATAAACGAATTTTCCGGTGAATATTCTGATGCATTTGTTATAACGTTATTCAATACTCTTGTGATTTCCAAGTCATCATACAGCAGGAATTCTGTTTCTGAATCGTTGTTGATTTTTAGTGTTTGGTTTTTGGCTTCCAGCAGATATTTAATATTATCCGCACATTTTTGAACGGTTGATTTAATAGAGTTAAGTTCTTTATGAAGACAGATTTCTCCATTGTCTATTTTGTATCGGGTGAGCAGATTGTCGGTCATTTTCGCCATAAATTTTGAAGAGTTATAAATTTCTTTTACAATTTCCATTTGTTCATCTGAAAGTTTTCCGAAACTGCCTCCCATTAGTAGTTCAAGAGCTCTTGATTCAGCACGGATTGGGGTTTTTAGGTCATGAGTAAGTGTTGCAATGAATTGTTCTTTTAGATTAATTCTTCTGATATCTTCCGTAATATCCCGCAATACTATAAGATAGCCGGTCAGTATATTTTCAGCATCCATTATTTTGGATATTTTTGCGTTTGTAATCAAATCTTCTATTTGGATTCTGAAAGCTGTAGTTTTCTTTTCAGAATGGATGAACTCCGTTAAAATCTCAATGTTTTCATGCTGTTCATATTTATCTAAGATTTGGAAAAAATTGGAGTGTTCTTTGTATCCCCCTATGAAAATTCTGTGATTTTTCGAAATTATATCGAAATTTTTATCCGTCAAAATTATCTCATCACTTGAAAATTCAAAGATGTTATCGAGCTGTTCTTTTGCATAGAACAGTTCATCCTGCAATGATTTTATTTTTAAAATTCTTGCTATTTGTGCACGAATTGTTTTTATTTTAAAAGGTTTTTCTATATAAGCAATAGAGCCGGCATTAAAGCCTTTAATTTTATTTTCATCGGAGCCATGTGCGCTTACGAATACCAACGGTGTATTAGGGTGGGTTTTTAAAAAACGCTCTGCAAGTTCAAAACCGTCAAGCTCCGGCATTACAACATCAAATAAAGCAAGATCGACTTTTAAATTTTTCGTTTCTTCAAGTGCAACTAAAGGGTTGCTAAAAGTAGAAACATTCATATTAAAGGGTTTTAGCGTCTCAACAAGCAAATCAATGTTAAGATTGTTATCATCTACTATTAACAAGTTGCCTTTCTTAGTGTTCATTTGTCTCCTTCCAATCTTTAAAATTTTAGGGTATTTTTCAGGTCTTCTTTTTTTAATCTGTAACTAACAGATTATGTTGAAGAAGATATTTTTAGACAGTTGTTCAAGCCATTTAATCATATGCCCGATTCGTCACTCTACTGTAAATTTTGCTAAAACAGTGCGGCTTAAACAGATTTTAATATTAAAACTATTATTTAATATTTTTAATTAGCCAACTGGGTGATATTTTATTTATTCTTTTATACTTCCTGCAAGAATATCATTAATAAAGTATTTTTTTCCGGCAAGAAATAATATGATAACAGGCACGGAAAGCACAACTGAACAAGCCATTAAGGCTCCCCAATCGGTTATCTCACGAAAACTTCCTTTAAAATGGGCTAGTGCAACGGGAAGTGTTGTTATACTTTCCGAATTAGTAACTATCAGCGGCCACATAAAACTGTTCCAGGCTGTGATAAAAGTGAAAATACCTAATGTCATTATGGCAGGCAATGCAAGAGGCAGTGCGATTTTAAAAAATGTTTCATAAAGATTGCATCCGTCAATTCTTGCTGCATCTTCAATTTCACGGGAAAAACCGCTGAACCACTGCCTCATTAAAAATACCCCAAATCCTCCGAATATACCCGGCAAAATCAATGCCTGGTAAGTGTCTATCCAATTCAGTTCTCTCATTACAAAAAACAAAGGGATTATATTTACCTGAGGCGGAATCATCATTGTAAGCAAAAAAGCAAAAAATAAAACATCTTTATATTTAAATTTTGCTTTCGCAAAAGCATAACCTGCCATAGCTGAAAATAAGACCTGAAAAATTGTTGTAGATGCGGCAACAAAAAGGCTGTTAAAGAAGTATTTAAAAACCGGCAATTGCGTAAATACGGCAGCGTAGTTTTTCATTGTTGCCGGATGAGGTATAAATTCAGGTGACGATGAAAAAACTTGAGATTCCTCCATAAATGATACGCCCAGCATCCATATGAACGGCAGAATCATGGACAAAGCTCCGAGAGACAGCAGAATATAACCGATAATAACAGCTGTTTTTTTCATAAATTTAATTGTAATGCCGTATATGTTTTTTCGCAATAATTAAAAGATTTTTGCAAAAGACAGAAAGTAGTCTGTTATTACGTTGAATATAACAGGCATAATCCAAACAAGTATTGCTGCCCCCAGAACGGGTTTAAAAAGGAAGCTTAGCTGAAATACATTGACCTGCGGAGCGGTTTTTGAAATTATTCCCAGAATCAAATCCTGTCCTAATGTTGCCAGAAGAACCGGTGATGCAATTTGCAGTCCTACGTAAAGAACATTAGATGTGACTTTTACTAGATAATCTTTATTCACGAGCATTTCTATAGGAATAGCGGATGCGTATATTGGAAATATGTCAAAACTTCTGACTAACGCATTAATTAACCAGTATATTCCCCCTACATGAATGAATAAAATTATAGCAAGTATTCCGAAAAGGTTTCCTACGATAGAAACCTGGCTTTGTGATGTCGGATCGAGAACCATTGCGGAAGAAAGTCCCATTTGCATATTAATCATGTCTCCTGCTGCTGCAATGGCAGCGGTGATACACTGGGCAACAAATCCGATTATGGCGCCTGTTACAAAATTTAAAAACAGTCCGAGAATTAATGAAGTGTCATGGGGTATGTTCTCCGGTTTCATTGCAAAACACAGTATAATCGTCACCATTAAAGCAAAAGATAATTTTACAAATCCCGTAATTTCTCTTCTGTTAAAAACCGGTGCAAACCTAATGAACCCAAGCATTCTTGCAAATATAAATATACCTGCACCGAGTGCTTTATTTATTTCAGGAAAATATTTTGGAAATTCATTTATAATTGTGTCAATCATTCTATGACTCCGGCGGTAAATCTATTTCAAAAACCTCGTTGCTGATGACTGGGTTTTGTTCAACTTTTACTTTTACTGTATATTGTTTCCCTTTGGCTGTGGTTATTAATATGTCGCTGCATCCTGTTGAAAATGTTCTTATTACAATCTGGTGCGCAATATTGAACAAATCCGATGATTTTTGAACACTCAGAACATTTGGCTCCGTTACGTTCATCCGTACCGGATTTTCGTCTATAAATAACATATATGCCTCATTTTTTTTGAGTGTTAAATTACAGTCGTCAAATGCGAATGCTGTTAGGGGAAAAAGGAAGATAATCAAACCGAGGAAAAATTTTTTCATAACTGTTACCTGCTCATTATTCTGTTTCTTTCTATAAGATTCGGACTGGGATTCGGCATTCTGTCAGATGGATAGTGTTTGATTTTTTCATTATGATCAATAAACGGAATTTTTCCGGGATGTCTCATTATATCTCCAATTTCCTGTTTATTAAATCGTCCTTCTTTCATTTCTCCGGCGAAAGGTGAGGTATATCTATGGTAATTTGACGGTAGTACGTAGTTTCCGCTTGCGGGAATTTGATTGAACGCCAGCGCATAACCTTCCTGGGTAAGATTTATGAGCAATCTGACATACCCGACTCCAAGTATCATCAGAACTAAAAATACCGCAAGAATTTTTGGGGCTGCAGCTATTGTTTGTTCCTGAACCTGTGTGACTGCTTGCAGTATTCCGACTACCAGACCTATTGCCGCTGCTACCAATACACACGGCATTGATATCAGAAGCATTGTCACAAAACCTTTACCCATATATTCAAGAAGTATTTCCATAGATTTCCTTTTTAATTTCTTTTAATTTCTTTTAAGTTCTTTTAATTTAATTAAAACTTGTAACTAGCCCATGTACAATCATTGACCAGCCGTCAACCGCAATAAATATTAAAAGTTTAAACGGTAATGATATGATTGTCGGAGAAAGCATAAACATACCTAATGCAAGCAATACGTTGGCAACAACCAAATCTAATACTATGAAAGGTACAAATATTACAAAACCGATTTCAAAGGCTGTTTTTAATTCACTGACTATATAAGCCGGAGCAACCTGCCATATTGTTATATCATCAGGTGTTTTAGGCCGTTCTGCGCCGGATAGTTCAATGAAGAAAGTCATATCTTCCTGTCTTGTTTGTTTCATCATGAATTCTTTGAGCGGTTTGGAGCCTTCTACTATAGCTCCGACCATATCGCCGTTTTTGGTATAAACCGGTTCGCCCATTTCCCACATTTTTTGAAAAACAGGATTCATTGTATAAATTGTCAAAATCATAGACAGGCCGACCAGCACAATAGCCGGAGGAACCTGCTGGGTTCCGAGTGCCTGTTTTAACATTGAAAATACAATTGTGTACCTTAAAAAACTGGTCATGCATGTAAATACTAACGGTAAAGCAGAAAATATCGTCATTACCAAAAGCATTTGTAATACAGGATTTAAGTCTTTTAAAATACTGTCCATTTTGAATATACCTCTTAAATGGTTTCTTTATATAATGCTGCTGTGTTGAGCTTTCTTAACATTTCTTTTAATACCGGCCCTTTGCTTTTGTTGACGGAGTTCATTACGTCTGTATAGTCAACAATTTTTTTGCTTTTTTCGGGTAAAATAGGTGCGGGTTCATCTTTTTGCGTAATCGATGTAACGACTTCTTCCGTGTCCATGTTAAGCTTAGAAAGAAAAGTGGTTCTTTCTGCGTCAGCCGCAATTAAAAATTTTTCATCTCCGGCTTTTATTACATAAAGTGTTTTTCTTTGTGAAAGATTAAGTGCGTTTTCAATTTTGAGCTCACTGTCATTACCTGTACAGCGGCTGTTTACCATTGTTTTTTTGAAAACAATAAGACATAAGAATATGGCTCCAACCATTGCCATTGTGTATATGCCGAATTGTATAAGATATGTACTCATGTATGTTCTCCGGATTTTACTGTTTATAAATCTTCTTCATCTACGTCAAAGTCGCTGTAATCAAAATCTTCTTCTTTAAATTCACTGTCTTCTTGATTTTGCGGTTCTTCATTATATATTTCCTGCGGTTGAGTTTGCTGGGCCGGTGGAGCTGTTTGAACTGCTCCGTTTTGATAATCGGCAATTTGTGCATTTTCTGACGCATTATTTTTTTCTTCTGTAAATATTTCGTTTATTCTTACTCCATATCTATCATTTATAATGACCAATTCTCCGGAGGCAATAATTTTGTCCTCAACTTTTAAATCAATTTTATTGTTATAAACTGAGCCTATATCGACAACAAGCCCTTCAGAAATCTGTTTAAGTTCGCCGAGCGAAAGTTTGACTTTCTCAAATTCTGCACCGAGTTCGACTTGTATATTGTCCCACATGACATATAAATCGCTGCTGCTCATAGATGTGCCTCCATTATTTTCGTTTATATTAAAATCTATTATCAATGCCGGATTAGGGGCTATGCGGAATTTTTTCTTTTGTCCGTCAAATAAAAGTATCATTTCATCGATATGGCTTCTTTCAAGCAGCACTACATCGTCTACTTCCATTTGTTTCAGGTCGCTTAATCTGATTCTTGTCCGCCCTACTTCAATATTTACGTCGGCTTTGTAAAATGTAAAATTATCTATAGAAAATTTTTCTTCTGTGAGCTGCATTGGCTCAGGTCGTATTGCAACTATCGGAATAGTTATTATAAGTTTTCCCAGGGATTGGAATTCATCTTCAAAAAAGTACGTTAAATTGCATTCATTGTAATTTGTATTGTTTTTTGGCAGCTCTGAGCCTTTAAGGATTAGGTCGGAAAATTTACTGTACAAATAATTATTAAATTCAGTTAGTATTGTGGCTTCAAGCTCTGTCAGCTTTTCTATGTTAAACGCTTTTCTGCTCATACCGAGGCAGCCTTCAAGAAGGTTTTGCACCATTTGTTTTGAAAGCCTTAAAAATACTGAAAGTTCTCTGTTTAATCTTATTTGTGTAACAAAATATTCATCTGCTGCCGCAAGAACATTTACATTTTCATTCAGGGCAACCAGACGACAGTCCATTTCTTCATCCCAGAACTCTTTTGACCCTGCTGATATCTGCCGGGAAAAATTTGTGTCAAACCAGTTAAAAGTTAGCGGTAATTGTTGTGAAAATACCGATATTTCCTGTTCTTCTTCTGTAAAATCGCCTAAACGCAATTTTTAATCCCTCATCCCTAATGAAAATGTCTATTACATCTTCCCAAATATTATATTAGTAATCACGCAATGTTCTAACATCATACATTCAGATTAGATTTTTTAAGTCTGTTTTATTATTCAATTTTGCGCTTTATTGTGCTTATGTATTGATTGCTTTTTTATTAAATAATTGTCCTAAAAAACATGGTTGCATCCTGATTTTTGAGTTAACATGTTTTGTGTAAAAAGTATTGTTAATAAAGGAATGATGATATGTGGGAATATACTGAAAAAGTAATGGACCATTATAAAAATCCGAGAAATGTCGGAGAGATAAAAGATGCTGATGCTGTAGGCGAAGCCGGTTCGCTGGCCTGCGGGGATGCATTGAAGTTATATTTGAAAGTCGATAAGAACGGAATAATTACCGATGCCAAATTTCAGACTTTCGGGTGCGGTTCTGCGGTGGCAAGCTCCAGTATACTGACTGAGATGGTAATCGGAAAACATATAGATGAAGCGAAAAAAATTACAAATCAGCAAATAGCTGATGCTCTCGGTGGCCTGCCTCCCGAAAAAATGCACTGTTCTGTTATGGGCCATGATGCTTTAAACTCCGCTATTGCCAATTATTATGGCGAAGAATATCTTGAACCTGAGGATGACAAAATTCTCTGCCGGTGCTACCACGTAACTGAAAAACATCTGAGACAAATTATTGAAGAAAATCATCTTAAAGATTTGGAAGAAGTTATGAATTATGCAAAAGCCGGCGGTGCTTGCGGCCAATGCCATATGGTTATCCAAAAACTATTAGATGAATATAACATTGAAAAGCCTAAACCGGACATAAAAAACATGTCAGCTACGCAGCTCATTTTAAAGGTTAATAATGTTATTGAAAAATATATTTCAAACGAACTTCGCAAAGACGGCGGTGATATTGAACTTATTGATGTTAAGGACAATAAGGTCTATGTTTCCTTAAAAGGAAGCTGCAAGTCCTGCAAATTCTCTTCAAATACATTGAAAAACTTTGTGGAGGCTTCTTTGAAAGAACATATTTCGCCGGATATAGAAGTTGTTGAGGTGTAAAATGTCAGAGAAAATAGTTTATTTGGATAATAACGCAACAACAAAAATTGACCCGATTGTTTTTGAAGCAATGGTGCCCTATTTTTGTGAATATTACGGCAATCCGTCAAGTACACATGAGTTCGGCGGGAAAGTTTCTTACGCTATTCGTGATGCCAGAGAGTCAGTCAAAGAACTGATGGGTGCTGCTGATATGAAAGAAATTATTTTTACCGGCTCCGGTTCTGAAAGTGCAAACATGGCTATCAGAGGTGTTTTGGAAGCTAATAAAAATAAAAAACATATCATTACTACAAAAGTTGAGCATCCTTGTGTTTTGAATCTTTACAAATATTTTGAAAAACAAGGTTATGAGGTGACTTATCTCAGTGTGGACAGTGAAGGCAATCTCGATTTAAATGAACTGAGTGAAGCTGTAAATGAGGACACTGCGCTTGTCAGTATGATGGCGGCTAATAATGAAACAGGAGTTATCCTTCCTTATCAGCGTGCTGCTTCTATTGTTAAAAGTAAAAATCCAAAAACAAAAGTCTTTGTTGATGCTGTTCAAGGTGCAGGTAAGATTCCGCTCGATGTCAAAAATACTGATGTTGATTTGATGGGTATTGCCGGACATAAAATTCATGCGCCTAAGGGGGTAGGTGCTTTATATATAAAAACCGGAACACTTTTGCCCGCATTAATTATCGGCGGGCATCAGGAAAGAGGCAAGCGTGCCGGAACAGAAAATGTAACAAGCATAGTCGGGCTCGGTGTTGCTGCAAGGCTTGCAAAAGATGCACTAACAGATGAAGCTACCAGAGTTAAA
>CASDVD010000096.1 GCA_949284155.1 uncultured bacterium
GTAATTGAAGACTGCTGTCAGGCTATCGGAGCTAAATATAAAGGCAAAAAAGTAGGTACATTCGGAGATATAGGCTGCTACAGCTTCTTCCCAACAAAAAATCTCGGCGGAATGGGCGACGGCGGACTTGCTGTTACTAATTCAGAATATTTGAAAAACAGAATGATTGCATTAAGAAACCACGGCGGAGCTATCCGCTACCATCATGATGAAATTGGTGTTAACAGCCGCCTTGATGAAATTCAGGCAGCAATTTTAAGAATAAAACTCAATTATATCGACGAATGGAATGAAAAAAGACGTGCCAATGCTTACAGATATAACAAATTGTTTGCACAATATCCTGAAATTCAAACACCGAAAGAACTTGATGATACATATTGCGTTTACCACCAATATACAATTAAAGTACCTAACCGTGACGAAGTCCACAAAATACTTCAAGAAGAAGGCATCGGTGCTATGATTTATTATCCTATACCTTTACACCTTCAAAAAGTACATGAACATTTAGGAGTCGGTGAAGGTTCTTTACCCAATACGGAAGCTGATACCAAAGTTGTTATAAGCCTTCCGATGTTCCCTGAATTAACGGAAGAAGAACAAAAAACCGTAGTGGCCAAAGTTGCGGAAGCTATCAACAAAACAAAATCAGCATGCTGCTAATCACTGATATAAAATTCAAAAAGAAAAAGACGGAGTTCCGTCTTTTTCTTTTTTATTCTTCTGTACGTAAAAGTAAACACAACGACTCTATATGGTAGCTGTGGCAGAACATATCAAAGGGCTTTATGTATTGGGCCTTAAAGCCGTTTTGTTCAAAATATTTTATATCCCTTGCCAGAGTAGAAGGGTTGCATGACACGTAGATAATTGCCTTACGGGTTAACTGTATTGCATACTCTCTCGATTCAGCGCTGCAGCCTTTTCTTGGCGGATCAAGAATTGTAACATCAAAACTTTCTCCGTTTTGAATTAATTTTTCAAATATTTCTCCGGCGTCCCCATTCAAAATTTTACAGTTATCAACCTTGTTCAAAGCAGCATTATCCATTGCATCTTGAGAGGCAGACTCAGATTCCTCAACGCAAACTAATTCTTTTGCATAATCTTTTAAATAAAGTCCAATACTGGAAACACCGGAATACGCATCCAGAATACGTGAATTCGTAAATCGGGATTTAACGATTTCTTTTACTGCGTCAAGAATATTTTTAGCAGTACCGATATTCACCTGAAAAAAGCTGTTTGCACTGATTTTATACTCAACATCCCCTATCTTCTCAAAGTAATATTTGTCGCCGGCAATGCATCTTGTGTCATCAGACATTATCACATTACTTTTAGCTGTATTATAATTTATACAGCAGCCCCTTACATGGGCAAACTCCGCCATGACTTTTTTCGAAAGGGTTGAAAACTTCGGACTTAACACCCTGTCATTCACAACAAAAATAATAAGGCACTCGTTTTTTGCTGTACTATAGCGGAAAATCAGATGCCGCAGCTCACCGCAATGTTTTTTTTCATTATATGCACTTATCTTAAGTTCCTGTGCTTTTTCCTTTACAAATTCAGCAATTTTCCCTATAATCGCAGGTTGAATCGGGCAATACTTAATATTAACAAGTTCATGTGTGCCACGTTTGTAATATCCGGCAAGAATTCTTTTAGATACTTTTGTTTGAGACACAGGATATTGAACTTTAGAACGAAACTCACGAATTTTGGGGCTAGGAACCACGGGAAATATTTCAATTTCCCGTCCGACAATTTTATTTATCGTCTCTTCTACAATCTTTCTTTTTTGAACCAGCTGGAAGTCATATTCTATAAACTGCCATCCGCATCCGCCGCAAGCATTATGCACAGGGCAAAACGGAATTACTCTGTGCAAAGACTCACTAATAATTTCACAGACCTGTGCTTTAGCATAATTTTTGTTCAAGGTAACAATTTTTGCTCTGACAACATCACCGGGGCACACATTATCAACAAACACGGGAAAGCCCTCAATCCTCGCAAGTCCCGCTCCTTCATACACAAGTTTTTCAATATTCAGGACAATTTCATCGTTTTTGCTAAAATCAGGCATTATACGTTTTGTTCAACCTTTTCATCATCAACAGTTTTTATACGGGAAAGCCCTATAATTGAATCACTGCTGACCTTAGTCACACCATGAACAGTCTTACCCCAGTCCATTGTCTTTTTACAAAATATAATCTTAAATACAATCAAAACAACGACGGGGAACCAAATTCCCGTTAAATATACACCCGTTTGAACAGACTGAATGACAGCATCTTTTCTTGAAAGTTTATTGTATTTTCTTGAACTGTATATCAAACCGATAATAAAGAAAATACATACGACAACAGAAACACTTATAGATGACAATATGCAATTCGGTGCATCTTTAACAAATTTAAACGCCTGAAAACATATTTCCGAAATCATCCAGAAAGGAAGCAAAAATTCAGTAATATAAGCAATCATATCAATACTTACACGCAAAGACATATCTTTCGAAAATAAAACACCTGTAAAATGTTCCAAATATCTTCTGATACTTCCCTCAATCCAGCGTCTTCTTTGCTTTAATAAAGGAACAAAACTGACAATCGCCTCTTCATATACACAAACATCCGGGCAAAATCTTACATCCCATCCCTTAATATGAAGTCTTGTAGACATGTCCAAATCATCTGTAATAGTGTAATTATTCCATCCGCCAATATCAACAAGAGCCTCTTTTTTCAATAATTCACCGTTGCCCCTGAGTTCAACAGCACCCTTGACCGCATCACGACCGACCTGAAAATGTGTATCCAACGCATATTCATTATCCTGACAGCGGGTCAAAATATTTTCATCACGATTTAAAATAACTTTTCTTGCCTGAACCGCCCCGACATTATCTTTTTCAAGATGAGGAACAAGTCTTGTTAAAAAATCCTTACCCATTCTTGCATCGGCATCAAAAACCAAAACAGCATCACCTTTAGCAATCTTCAATGCATCATTAAGAACTGCTGATTTTCCGGGGAAGGCATCATGCTCTCGAACAATCGCCGTAACATTATCATATTTTTCTTCCAGCTCTTTTAGCACAGTCGCAGTATTATCAGAACTTCTGTCATCAATGACTATAACTTCAAACTTTTCATAGTCCATTGCCAGAACATTTTCAACAGTTTTAACAATAACATCCTGTTCATTATGTGCAGGAATCATAACTGAAACAAAAGGTTTGTAATCATAATTTAATTCTTCCGGCTGCTTTTTCAACTTTCTTTTCCTGTGTTTGAGAGCAAGCTGCATATAAACAATATAAGACAGCATAAATACACACAGGAATATAATTGCCCAAAATGTGGACATGTAATTTTGGAAGATGAACAAAAATACCCAAAGACAAATTATAAACAGTAATAAAACAACTCTCTCTATCAATCCCAAGACCCTTTTGTCCTAAACAAGTTTATTATACCAGAAAACGAAAAATAAGCCAAAACTATCTTTCTGAAAAAGTCTTGCAGTTTAAAAAACGTAATATTTTAAATAACTGTTGTACATAATTGTTTTTTTAATCTACAATAAAGTTAACAGGGGAATTTAACAGAAATGAGCGGACCTATTTCAAACAGTGCCACCAGAGCTTCAATAAGAAACAGTTTACGTGAGTATAATGACTTGATTGAAACTATCGCAAAAATCGAGTTTAAAAAGCTTTCGTCTTCTTATCTTATTGATTTTTCCGAGCTCATAAATATAGGCACTCAGGTAATCCACCATTTGTGCACCAGCTCTAATATTGAAAATTATAATAAATCATATATTTCTACAGCAATAAAATGGGCAATAAGAAATGAAGTCCGAAGAAGATACAAATGGTATTCACTGAAAACCAAAAGAACCGCTGTTCCTGATGAAGATGATAAAAACGAAATAAGAGATGCAATATACAAAACTATATTGTCTATCGAAGAAATGGCCGATGCAGAAAATCCTACACAGATAAAAGATGATTCACGCTCGCCTGAAGAAAATATTGTGTTCAACGAACTGAGTGCAGGCCTGAAAGAAGCCATTAAAAAACTTCCCCAGCGTGAACGGGATTTAATTGAAGCAAAATTTTACAAAGATAAAAAACTAAGAGAATTGGCTGAAGATTTTAATATCTCTCCGTCAAGAATCTCAAGAATTATCCAAGCAGGACTAAATAAAATCAGAAAAGAACTTGAAAAGAACAATCTTGTTTAAAAATTATTTAATCCTTTTATATAAATAGAATTCAAGCGCCCCTTTTGTTTTTGCAACAGGAGTATAATTTTTATCAATAAAATTGCAAATACCCGGTGCATACTGGCATATATTGCTTGTATTAAAACAATAATACGGCAGCCCGTTCAACAAAAAGTATTCAGGCGGATTCTTTTTAAAATCATTTATAATATTTTCTTCACCAAACAACTGCACATTAACAGGTATCAAATAATAATATCTGTCATCAGTATATCTCCCGGAAAGAAAATTTATCATTGCGCCTTCAGGTACTGTGACGATTTTTTCGTCAGCAGGAATATTTTTAATTATATATTGAATAAGAGTATTAACTTCCTTTGTCGATTCTTTAACAAAAATTACACCTCTGGAGCTTACGACAGGATACAAAGGATAGTTTAGCGCCTTTTTCATAACACCGGAAAAAACCAGCACTATTACGATAAAAAACAGGTTCACTACCATCTTTTGCCAGATCTGTCTGTCTATAATTCTGCACAAATCAGGGAAATAGTGCGCACAAAATACAGTAAAAGGAATCAACAATACAGCAAGAGAAAATGTTCCGTAACATTCCGTTCCGACAGCAAAAAGCCCCTTGACTGACACAAGAATGGCAGCACTGAGAAAAAACACAAAAGACTTTTCCAAAAACGGAACAGGATAAAAATGCCTGTTGTTACGTATAAAATTAACAAGATAAAACACAGCATATCCGGCCAGCACAACAAGACAAAATATCCCTATCCAGGTAAAAAATCTCAACTGCACGGACAAATAAATCGGGAACATTTTATATGCAACGAATAATAACAATATAAAATTAAACACATTCAAAATATTTTTAAGAAATTTATTTTCAACAACATTTACAATAATGTAATTAAATCCGTACAAAAGTAATCCTGCAGGAACTAAAAATGCAAGCAACTTGAAAAATGTAGCCAAACTGTATCTTAGATAAGAAGAATTATAATAAAGTCCGTAATTTTTATAAAAATAATCTAATGCCGGAGTTTTGACAATATCATTAATCAAAACAAAGGCATTATAAAAATCTTTTAATCCCACACCCTGAATAAATAAAACACCAAATGATAAAACAGGCACGATAAAAAACGCACCGGCAGCAACAGCCTTCTTTTTTATATCGATTTTTGAAAAAAACAAAAGTAAAAACAAAAATAAAAAATAAGGCAAATATTCTATCTTATTCGCAAAGGCAATACCGGCAAAGAAAAATGCACCAAAAAGAAAATAATCATTCCTGTATCTGTAAAAAGCAACCTGAGAAGATGCAGACAGCAAAAAAGCAGACAATGAATAAACCGCCGCATAAGAATACGGAAAAATAAAGTTAAAAAAAGTCTTGATGAAAACGCAAGAAACTATTACCAGAAACGTAACGCTCAAAGCAATTTTTCTGTCTGTGAAAAAATTTGTCAGAAAAAATATAGAAATCAATATAATAAAAGAATTAAACAACCCCATAATATAAAGGGTGTTCAAGTTTATACCAAAAATAGAATAAGCTACGGCATTTATTTGATAGGACAAAGGCCCGTAAACATTAAACAAATCCTTATAAAGCAGCTTTCCTTCCAAAACCCGCAGCGGCAAATACGCTTCCCGACCCGAATCAACAAGAAAAGACTCCGTGCGGCCGTAATAAAAAACAAACATCACTATGCAGAAAAAAATTATTAAAAAAATCTCTTTAATAAAATATTTTTCCGCAAATTCATTAAACTCTTCATACTTTTTCAAAAATGATTCCATAATACCCATCCATAAGATATATAATTAATAATTATATATAAATAATCCCAAAACACCTAAAATTTACAATCGCAAAGCACAGATTAAATAAAAAAAACTATATAAACAAGCCTCTCTAAACCTGCTAGAGACGATAATCAATTTTGAAATTTTCAAACAGTTTGTTGTAAAAATTTTTGTTCGCAAGAACTTTTTTACGGCTTAAAATCATTGAAAAGCCGTGTAAAAAAGCATTGTCTTTCAATGAATGTTCAATAGATATATCAATATATTTACTGATAATGTTATTCCCTTTTTTAAGCAGCTCTTTGCTTTTTTTATCGAGCTTTATTTGTTCCTTATCAGTATCGTTTTCTATATTTACCAGCCTGTTTACAAGATTTTTATAAAAAGAAAAATTTTGAACCGAATCTTGTTTTCTTTCAATCATTATACTTTTTCTTAAATCTTTAACTTTTAAAAGAAACTTCTTTGTATAAACAGCCTCATTTTTTTCAATAAAAGACAAAATTGCATCCAACTCTGAAAATTCTTTTATATCAGGTCTGAAACCCAATTTAGAATGAAACAGAACAGCCTCCTTTGTTGAATAAAACTCAATAGATTTCAGACCGTTCTCTATCATTTCTATAATATGCGAAAGATGGAGAACGGTACCGATGCCTTTATGCTTATTTGATTCAAACTGAACACCCATTGTTACATAATTCAGTTTTTTTGACGCTTTATCAATAACAAAAGAACTACCCCCGAGTGTTTTATCATCAGCAGCTTTAACAAAAATATCGAAACACTCTGTTCCGGGATAATCCTTCATAGAAATTTTATAATTAGAATTATGCACAGAAACAGCGTCATAATCATCAAATACCATTGTATCAGCCCGGTTTGTAAACCCCAGCCTTCCGAATGAAAGTCGTTTTATACCATAAATCATAATAGTCTCGGCATCAAATTGTTTGTTTTTACATGTTGTGTTTGTTAAAATTATACAATGAAAAGTCTTTTAATCAGAAATATGGAAAAAACAGACATTGATGATGTATTAAAGCTTGAAGAGCTTTCATACGGCAAACATCACTGGTCAAAAGATTCTTTTTATAATGAACTGGCAAACAATCTGGCACATTATTACAGCGCACTGGATGAAAATAAAAACCTTCTCGGCTATGCCGGATGCTGGCATATTTTTGAAGAAGCGCATATAACAACACTCTCCGTTCATCCTGAGGCAAGAAGAAAAAAAGTTGCACAGGCATTGCTTATGAAAATCTTTGATGACTGCTATAAAAACGAAATAAAATATATTACGCTTGAAGTCCGTGAAAGCAACATACCGGCAATAATGCTTTATGAAAAAAACGGATTCAAATCTATCGGCACAAGAAAAGGCTATTATCAGGACAACAATGAAGATGCGCTTATAATGTTTACAGAAAATATATGGTATGAAAAGTTCAAAACGTTATATAATCAAAACAAAAGCGCAATGGCAAACATGGACGTAAAATATGTCGGCTAGTACAAAAAGATTAAAAGAACAGCTTGATGAATTTAATGCGGCAAATAAGAGGGTAAAATTTACGCTCGGCACACTGCTCGTTACCGGTTGGTGCATATTTTTGATTATTATAGCAACCTTTACCCAGCTGGATTTTTCACATTACGTTATCGGCTCTTTAGACCCTGCCAGTGCTGATTTTATAAAACTAAAAAGCTATTCATACGTTCCTCAAATTCCTGTTATATTCTTTATTGCCGCACTAATCGGAAAAAGATTCGGAATACTTGCCGTTTCAGTATATATTATTTTAGGTTTGGCAGGCTTCCCTTTATTTGCGCTGGGAGGCGGCATTACATATCTTTTTGAATATAATTTCGGATACATTCTTGCATACATTCCGGCAATTTTTATTGTTGCATTTTTAATCAAAGATAAATTTTCTTACGGCAACATCACAAAAGCCTCTCTTCTGGGCGTTCTGACCATCCACGCCATCGGCATATTTTATCTTATGCTTATGGCAATAATTCACCAGGATTCGTTTTCAAATGTAACAGGCTGGATAACCATGCAAAGCGGTATAAAAATGGTTTATGATTTTATATTCGGTTTTCTGGCAATATTGATTTCAAAGCCGATAAAACAAATACTCTGGCTGTCTATGGGCTAATAGGGCCTTTCATCCGAATCCGCAAGTCAACTGAAAGTGTTATTTAAACATGCCCCCGCCAAAGCCTTTCGGGATTTTGATTTTCCCCTTTTTAACTTTATCTTGAACCTGAGAAAAACCTTTCATCATTTTGCGCATCTGGTCAAATTGGTTAATAAACTGGTTTATCTGATGCAAATCCATTCCGCATCCTTTAGCTATACGTTTTTTTCTGCTTGAGTTAATAATCTGAGGATTATCCCGCTCTTCAGGAGTCATACTGGAAATAAAAGCTTCTATTTTTTTGAGCTGTTTTTCACCTTCATGCGCAATCATCTGTTTGTCATCTTTTTTCAATCCCGGAATCGGCAGCATGCCAAGAATTTGTTCAATAGAACCGAGATTTTTCATCTGTTTTTGCATTTTCAAAAAATCGTTATAAGAAAACTCGGCTTTGCGCATTTTCTTTTCAAATTCTTTTGCCTGCTTTTCATCAAAATTTTCCTGAGCTTTTTCAACCAGCGAAACAATATCACCCATTCCCAGGATTCTTGTAGCCATTCTGTCAGGATAAAAATCCTGCAATGCATCCAGTTTTTCACCGATACCGGTGAGTTTAACAGGCTTGCCCGTGCAGTATACAACGCTCAGCGCCGCACCGCCTCTTGAATCACCGTCAAGTTTAGTAAGGATAATACCGGTAATTTCAAGCTGTGCATTAAAATTTTCCGCAACATTAACAGCCTCTTGTCCGGTCATAGCATCTATAACGAGTAATTTCTCATCAGGACTAACAGTTCTGTCCAAAATCAAAAGCTCAGCCATCATCTGGGTATCAATCTGCAAACGTCCTGCAGTATCCAAAATAACAACATTAAATCCGTTTTCTTTTGCATATTGAATAGAACTTTGTGCAATTTTTTGTACATCGCCGCAATTTTCAATTGTAAAAACCTCAGTACCTGTCTGCTGTCCCAATGTTTTCAACTGTGCAACAGCCGCCGGCCTGTATACATCACACGCAACAAGCAGCGGATTTTTTCCTTCTTTTTTTAGCTTTATTGCCAGCTTCGCACTGGATGTTGTCTTACCTGAGCCTTGAAGACCAAGCATCATAACAATCGAAGGATGAGAATTCAATTTTAACGGTTCATTCTTTGAACCCAGAAGTTTTACCAGTTCATCATTAACTATTTTAATTAACTGCTGAGCGGGATTAACACCTTTTACAACATCTTCACCTGCAGCACGCTCCTTTATTGAAGTAATAAAAGCCTTTACCACACGGAGGTTAACATCTGCCTCAAGCAATGCTCTTCTGATTTCTCTGAGTGCGTCTGACATATTTTCTTCCGTCAACTTATCATTGCCGGAAGTTTTTCGTATTATATCCTGTAATTTATCTGATAAACTGTCAAACATAACTATTATTCTCCAATGCATATGATTTTTCGTCAAGCATAGTATTGATTTAGATTACAAAATTAACATTAAAAACAAACTAATATATAATTATATAAGTATGAAAGGACATATATTCAAAATACATTCGGATTTTTATTATGCAAACACACCTGATGGAGTGTTTGAATGCAAAATCAGAGAAATTTTAAAAAAGCAGAAAAAAGAGATTTACGTCGGCGATTTTGTAGAGCTGGAAGGAATCAACGAAAATTCCAAACAAGCCTTCATCTCGCAAATACTCCCCAGAAAAAATTTCATCCCCAAACCCAAAGTAGCAAATATTGATCAGGTTGTGGTAGTTTCAGCGATTAAAGAGCCTTCTCTTGATTTTGAACAGCTTAACCGCTACCTGTGTTTTTGCGAATACTACGGCTTAAAACCAATCTTATGCTTTAATAAAAATGATTTAAAAGACAACGATGAATTAATAACAAAAATAAATTCAATATACAAACCTCTCGGCTACGATATAATTTTCACTTCAGCGCTGGAAAAATCCGGTCTTGAAGAGTTGGAGAATAAATTAAAGAATAAAATTACAGTTTTTTGCGGACTTTCCGGAGTCGGAAAATCATCGCTCGCCAATGCTATAAACCCGGATTTAAATCTAAAAACAAAATCCGTAAGCCAAAAAACAGACCGGGGAACACATACAACCAGACATTGCGAAATTGTTGAATTAAAACTTAATAACAGCTTAGAAAATGCAAAACTCGTTGACACCCCCGGATTCAGCCATCTGAAATTTGATTTTTTAATGCCCGCAAAAATTTCTGAATTATTTAAAGAAATAAATGAACTGAAAAAAAATTGCAAATTTGCTGACTGTATTCATGAACATGAAACAGGATGTGCAGTTATCGCAAATATTGACTCTATTGAAAAAACACGCTACGAAAGTTATCTGCAATTTCTTAAAGAAGCTAAAGAATATAAGACAAAAATAACATATCAGGGAAATAAAACCGAAACAAAGTCAAAAACCGTACACAATAAAACAATGACCAAAATAAGCCATAAAAAAAGGCAAACATCAAGAAGAAAAGAAACGCAAAACACAGGTAAGGAAGATTACAATGAATGAAAAATCAAAACAACAAATTGAAGAATATAAAAAAATAATAGAAAAACACCTTGATGAATATTTGGAAATAAAATATCCTGAAAAAATTTGGGAATCTATGAGATATTCTGTGCTCGCAGGCGGAAAAAGAATCAGACCTGTTCTGACGCTTGAAGCCTGCAAGGCAGCAGGCGGAAATATAGAAAATGCAATCCCTGCCGCATGCGCAATAGAAATGCTTCACAGCCAGAGTTTAATACATGATGATCTGCCTTGTATGGATAATGACGATTACAGAAGAGGAAAACTGACAAATCACAAAGTATTCGGAGAATCCACGGCAGTTTTGGCAGGTGATGCACTTCTCTCATTTGCACCTCAGATTATTCTTCAAAAAACGCCTAAAACCGTACAACCGGCGGCCCTAATCCGTGTTTTGGAGGAGTTTGTATATAACGCCGGAGCTGAACGGCTCATCGGAGGACAAGTCGTAGACATAGATTCTGAAGGAAAACAGATTTCCAAAGAGACACTTGACTATATACATAAAAACAAAACAGGCGCATTATTCAAATTATCTTTACGTACAGGCGCAATTTTAGGCGGTGCAGACGAAAAAATAATAAATGCATTAACGGAATATGCTGAAAAAATAGGACTCGCCTTCCAAATTTCAGATGATATATTGGATGAAACTGCCTCACTGGAGACTCTTGGAAAAACTCCCGGTAAAGATAAAGAAGCAGGAAAAGTTACCTACCTTTCGTTCTACGGAATGGAAGAATCTAAAAAACGTCTGGACTACATTTGCAGCGAGGCTTGTGATATATTATTAAAAAATAATATTAATTCTGATATCCTGATTGGAATAGCGAAAAAGATTAATGAAAGGGTAAATTAATGTACCAGATAAATACAGGTATCGAAGTTCTCGGAAATGGATTAATTGCGGCAGCTATAGCACAAATTTTAAAATTTATAGGCTTTTTCATAACACACCAAAAGATAAATTTTAAAACATTCATCACAACAGGAGGAATGCCGAGTTCTCACAGCGCAGGAGTGATAGGTCTGGCCACAACTGTCGGACTAATCCTGGGGTTTAACTCTGTTGAATTTGCTATAACATTAGGATATTCACTGGTGGTAATGTATGATGCAGCCGGAGTGAGACGTTCTGCCGGAAAAATCGCAGCATCATTAAACCGTGTTATGGAAGAATTTTATTCACATCGCCCGTCCGCCGCCGGCGAAAAGCTTAAAGAACTCTTAGGACATACCCCTTTTGAAGTATTCGTCGGTGCAATACTCGGAGCAGCTGTTGCTCTTTTCATTCATACTATAATCCTTCAATAATCTCTAATTATGGACAATAATTTTTCTATATACAACAATTTTGATTCAGCAGTGCTGGTTTTGGACAGCTTAAAAAGAATTGTATATAAAAATTTGTCTTTTATTAAAACCTTTGGCAATATTAAAACTCCGGACAAATTTTCAAATTACTTCAATTTTGATATTTGCATGCTCGATTCTGAAAATATCCTAAATGCAAACCCCATAAGTTTTGCTCTTGCTTCAAAAGACAATTTCACCGCACATTCAACATATCAAAAAACCAAAGAAAAATTTTTATACTTCAAAATATCTTCTTTTTTTAAAGATGACCTTCAAATACTGATTTTTGAAGATATAACAATGTCAATGCTTTACAAAACGCTTGAAAAAAATTATGAAGATTTAAAAATCAAATGCAAAGCTCTGGAAGACGAAAATGAAGATGCGGCCGTTTCCCAGCAAAAAGCTCAAAATCAGGCGATAAAAATGGCTCTCATGCATCGTGTTTCAAATGTAATAAGAGAATCCATTGATTTAACAAAAATCATCAATTCAACACTGAAAGAATTGTCAAACCTCTATGGAGCAACAAAAGTCTATTATGCCTCATTTGAAGATAACAACTTTACATTGAAAAATGTTTACCCCGCAAAATATAAAGATATTCTTAATACACAGATAAAACCGGAGCAAGAGACGATAAAAAATATATTTTCAAAAAATATTTCGCTTATGCCATGCCTGAAAGAATTTTCGAACTGTGAAAAAACATTCTCCACCCCTGTCACAAGAATTATCGTACCGGTATACAGACTGAACAAATTTCTGGGAATCTTAATAATTTATACGAACAAAAATGCGCAAATTCAAAACGACATTCTGCAATCCATCTCTACCCAGCTTGCAACATCTATCGTCCAGGCCTCATTATTTCAGGAAATAAACAAAAAAAATTCCGAGCTGCAAAATGCACTTTCAGAGCTAAAAGAAACGCAGCTTCAATTAATAAACTCGGAAAAAATGGCGTCATTAGGCCAGCTTGTCGCAGGAGTTGCTCACGAAATAAATACCCCCCTCGCATCGATAAACTCAAACAACGACATCTTAAAAACATTAATCTCAAGATTGGACATCAATGATGAAAAAATTAAAACAACTATAGAAAATATAAACAGCATTGATAAAGAAGCAATAAAAAGAATCAGCCAGATAGTAAGCAGTCTTAAAAAATTTGTCCGTCTTGACGAATCAGAGCTTCAGGAGGCTGACATTAACAAAGAGATTGATTTAACACTGGAGTTAATAAAACATGAAACTAAAAAAAGAATACAAATAATAAAAAATTACGCTCAACTTCCGCTGATTCGCTGTTACCCGAATATGTTAAACCAGGTATTTATGAATATCTTGATAAATGCCTGCCACAGTATAAAAAATAACGGAACAATCACAATAACAACAGCTTATTGCGAAAACAATCTGACTGTCAGCATAAAAGACACCGGCGAGGGAATTAATGAAGAAATAAAAGACAAACTATTTACAGCCGGAACAACAACAAAAAAAACAGGAACCGGACTCGGTCTGGCTATTTCTAAAAAAATTATAGAAAAGCACAACGGACAAATTACCTTTTCTTCTGACAAAAAGACAGGAACGGAATTTGTTATCTCAATACCTGCAAAAAAATAATCCGGAACTACTATTTATCAAACATTTTTAGAATTTCAAAGTATTCATCTTCAACAAAATACGCAAACTCCGGAGCACCTTTGTACCCGTTATTATCTCCTGATATAACTCTCAGCCTTCTTTGCTCCGTATTAATAATATTAGGCTTAATCTCCTGAGAGCCTATGCCTTTTGCCTTGACACCGTCCCTGTATGTTAAAAATATTTTTAATACTGGAAGAGTTTGCATTTCACCGGACTCTTTTACTACATAGGTTTTATATCCCATATATGTCATATGACTCATTGCCGTTTTAAAAGTTTTCGGAGAATCAAAACTAATCTCTATATGAGTTCCGGCATGCTTCATATCTTCGACAGCCTTATCTGTAAGAAGATTGGTCAGACCGATATCAAAATTATTCAAGTAAATATTTTCCAGCAGTCCCGAAATTTCAGAATAATTCTTTTCTATTTTTGTCTCTTCACCATCCTTATAAAGAACAAGAGTACACTTTTCATTCTCATCAGCAGCAATAACAGCAGTGCTCATAATTAGTAAAGTTAAGAAAAAGAATACAAGTTTTTTTACAATATTTTTCATTTCATTAACACTCAAAAGCTTTTTTAATTGATTCACTATAAGGAGGATAAAGGACACCTTTTTCCGTTATTATACCTGTTATCAGTTCATTAGGAGTAACATCGAATCCCGGATTTATGACATCAACACCCTCTGCACAAATCCGCTTTCCGTTAATATGAGTAACTTCTTCCTTATCACGTTCCTCTATAGGTATTTCACTGCCTGATTGTATATTTGTATCAATAGTTGACAAAGGAGCCGCAATATAAAAAGGTACATTATGATATTTAGCAGCAATAGCGACAGTATATGTGCCTATTTTATTGGCGGTATCACCATTAGCCGCAATCCTGTCAGCTCCGACAACAACCATATCAATCATTCCCTTGTTCATGAAATAACCGCACATGCCGTCTGTAATAAGAGTAACAGGAATTCCGTCCATTTTCAGTTCAAAAGTGGTAATTCTGGCACCCTGCTGTCTCGGGCGGGTTTCATCCGCAAATACCTTAATTGAAGAATCATTTGCAAAAGCGGAACGCACGACCCCCAAAGCAGTACCGTACCCGACCGTTGCCAGCGCACCGGCGTTGCAGTGTGTTAGTATTGTCGCACCTTTTTTAACAAGCTGTGCACCATAATCTCCGATTTTTTTATTTATTTCAATATCTTCATTTTCCATCCTGATTCCGTTTTCAATAAGAATCCTGACTATCTGCTCAGGAGTTCCCTGAGACTTTTGAGCAAGTTCCAGCTGTCTGTCAACAGCCCACATAAGATTTACTGCAGTCGGTCTTGAGCTTTTCAGGTATTGGGCATATTTTTGCAATTTTTCAATAAATTCGCTTTTATCAGCTGACTTAGACGCAACCTCCATTGCGGCAAGCGCCATCCCATGCGCACCGGCAATACCTATGGCAGGTGCACCTCTGACAATCATTGTTCTTATGGCATCAAACATTTCATCAGCAGACTTTATATCCACCATTTTGTATTCGTATGGTATCAGAGTTTGGTCAACCATTCTTGACACATTATTTACCCATTCAATTGTTTTAATTTTAGACTGAAAAGACATTATCTATTCCTCAATTATCTCTATATTACTTGTATTTTCATCCGGTTTTGGCTCAATTTGAGCATAAATATATGCGGCAACCATAGCTGAAAACGCATTCATTAATGCAGAAAGTGCTGCAATGAAAATTATCATCATCAGCCAGACAAAAACGCCTGAACGCATTAACAAACTTATCCCCATATAATAAGTACTTTTCGCAAATACACCTATTAAAGTAGCTATGGGTAAGAAGGTAACGCAAAAACCTATAAAAGAGACAAAACCCGCCATCGCACCGAACAATGCCGCATCTTTAGGCTCAACATAACTAACAAGAGCCACTTTTTTTAAATAAACTACTAAAGCCGCACCCAGAAGCGACATTGTAAACAAAAAAGTAAAATTCCCCACAAACGGTATTATTGTAACAATGCCCAGTATTGCACCGGCAATCACTGAAATAACAGAAATCTGTTTTAATAACAAAGCGTTCATACTAGCTCTCCATCTATACTGCGGCCAATCTATTATCATTGTATCTGGCATGGGTTATAGCCAGTGCAATTGAATCTATTGTATCATCTAATTTAGGAAGTTTTCCATCAACCATTCTTGCGACAGCCTGAGCAACTTCATCCTTAGTCGCTCTGCCATAGCCAGTCATTGTTTGTTTGACAACCATCGGCGTATACTCATTAACAGCTATATTATACTTTTCAAGCAGCATCAATATTATGCCTCTGGCCTGCGCAACAGGAATTATTGTCTTTTGGTTTTTAAAAAAGTACAATTTTTCAACACTGGCTGCCTCAGGCAAAAAAGTCTTGATTATAGTCTCCATATCTGTGGTTATTTCGAGCAGCCGTGCAGAATCCGACAGATTTTTATCAGTTCTGATAGAGCCCGAAGACACAAGCTCATATCTGTCCTTTTCAACATCCAAAATACTATACCCGACTATTGCTAATCCGGGGTCTATTCCTAAAATTCTCATATTCTCAGTATAATAATAATATTAAATAATTACAAAAGTTTATTTTTTCTTTAAAAAACAGAATCATTAATGTTAAAATTTATTAATTTTCTTTATACAAATAACAATAAATTCGTTCAGCCGTTTTATATAATTACATTGTAATGAAGAATTAAGGTGTAAAATATGGAAATTTCTACTCTTAACCAGTCGAACCACATTTCTTTCAGCGGTAATAAACCCAAAAAAGAAAAAAATACCGGTTCAATCCCTGCTATCCTCGGTGCTTATATCGCTGACAAGGCAATAGTAACAGCGACCGGTCAAATTGGAGCTAAACAGTTTATAAAAAACGGCAATATCCCGGCTGATGACATAGTGACGATTCAGACTGCACTGAAAAAAGCAATGGATGAAACAGGACTTGCTAAAAAAGGAGTGGAAATACTAAAAGTCAAAGAAAATCTTGAAGGCGGATTCGACCTGACAACGCCTGTAATGAAAACAATAACCGGCTCAGGCTCTAAATTAAAAATGTCTGATTTTATCGACATTTTACCGGAAAATCGTGCAACAAAAGATCTTATAAAAAATGAACTCGAAACAGCTTTCAAAAACAATCCTGTTTTTGCAGCAATAGCAAAAATCATGGGCAAAGAAAAAGTTAATAATATGCTGGAATTCGCAGCAAAAATGCAGACATCAAGTTTAGAAAAAGGAATAAATGCATTTA
>CASDVD010000097.1 GCA_949284155.1 uncultured bacterium
ATTTTTGACAGGTGCAAAAGATATTTTAAATAAGGACGAGGCAGTCCTTCTCTGTTTTCAATTGAGGATAAAAATAAATCAAAGCGGGTATTTGAAGTTAAATACGGAAAATCTTTTTTAAAATCTTTTATAACTCGTTGTCCGATTTTCAAATTCGTTTTCAAAGACATTTTATTAATATTAAGTGTATTTTTTATAAGAAGCATTTGTAAATAAATATTAAAATAACAATTGATTAAGAAATTTCTATAATTATATTTGTTTTTATAAATATAAGCAATAAGAAGATTCGTGATATGGCAAAAGAAAACGAAAACGGTTTGTACAGCTTTTTTGGAGCAAATTTAACTGCATTCAATCTGGCAGTAAAAGCCAAACAAATTAAAAGTGAATATACTTTGAAGACGAAGATAAACGCACTAATGGGCTTTATCAACAATTCAAATGCAGGTATGGTAAATCCTTAATTTTTTAAGGATAAAAGCATGCCGCACAAATTTCAACGGAAAAGAATCCGTTGTATTTTGTCATATAAAATTACCTTCTACAATCTGCAGTATCAAAATAGAATCCGTCAGCATCCATTCGTTCAATTACTTCTTTCAGCCGGCTATCAGTAGATACAGCAGAAATTCTAAACCATCCCTCGCCCGCATCACCGAATGCATTTCCCGGAACAGCAACTATGCCTGATGTTTTTAACAAATCATCAGTGAAAGACTTTGAAGTACTATATCTTGGCGGAATAGGCAGCCAAAGATAAAAAGTAGCACGGGGAATCTGTGCATCAGGAATCTGCCAGCCGAGCTTTCTCAACCCTTCAACTAAAATCATTTGCTTAACTTTAAAAGCTTTACATGCTTCTTTAATATAATTATTTCCCTCAGCAGAATTTAAAACCTGTGCACCCGCATATTGCAGCGCTTTAAACAGACCTGTATCAATAGTCGACTTCAACTTGCCAAAAGACTGGACGGCTTCGGCATTTCCGCAAACCCAGCCCAAACGCCAACCCGTCATTGCATAAGGCTTAGAAAAGCTGTAAAACTCAACTGCGACATCTTTAGCGCCGTCTACTTCCAAAACACTGTGAGGCCTGTTTTTTTCATCAAAATACATATCACAATATGCAGCGTCGCTAATCAGACAAATTTTCTTTTCAGCACAAAAATCAACAACCTTTTTTAAATAATCTTTATCACAAACAGCGCCTAACGGGTTGCTTGGATAATTTATAATAATAGCCTTTACTTTCTTTTCATTATATCCGTTTCGCTTCAGCTCTTCCCAAACTTTATGATAATCCGGCATATAGTTGTTTTCTTCAGACAAATGCACAGGATAAGCAAAACCGCCGCTTACTCTAATCATTTCTTTATAAGTCGCATAACCCGGATCAGGAATAAGAATAATATCCTTATCTTTTGGGTTTTCAGTTGAGTTACAAAGTGCACGTGCAAAATTTGCAAGCCCCTCTTTTGAGCCGATAAGAGAAAAAATTTCCGTCTGAGGATTCAGGACAACCCCGAACCTGTCTTTCATTCTTTCAGCAACAGCCTCCAGAAAATAAGTTTCACCCTTAGGCGAAGAATAAGTATTTATTTGAGGTATAGAAAAAGACTCTTTTAATTTATCTATAACAAACTCCGGCGGAGGCTGAACAGGCGCACCCATTGACAGCATAATAGGACTTCTGCCTTTTGCCTCAAGCTCAGATTTTAATCTGGCAGTTTCCTGTTTTATTTGGAACATAATATAAGTTTCCAAATTTTGCACATAGTTATTAAAAAGTTCTTTCATCTAATCTCCTTTAGCCTCAAGCTGATATGCCCATGCCTCATGATTGTGAATGCTCTCTATTGATTCAACTTCCACTTCATAATATTTTATTATTTCATTGTTTCTAAACATAACAACTATATCCCGCAGAACATCCTCAACAAATTTAGGATTTTCATAAGCAGCTTCTGTCACAAATTTTTCATCTTCACGTTTTAAAATGGAATAAAGTTCACAAGAAGCTGTTTTTTCAATATCTTTTACTAAATCTTCTATCCATATATGAGAATTATCATCATAACTAATGAGCACCTTAATAAGTGCACGCTGGTTATGTGCAGAATATTTTGAAATTTCTTTTGAACAAGGACATAATGTAGTAACAGGAACTTTTACTCCGAGAAAAAATTTATATTCATTCTCATTTAGCATGCCCTCAAAAGAACAATCATACGCCAACAAGGATTTTTGTTTTGAAACGGGAGCTGTTTTTTCAATAAAATATTTAAATGAAAATTTAACCTCGGCAGCTTTTGCCCCCAGCCTGCTTTTAACAGCCTCCAGACAGCCTTTTATATCAACACCCAGCAGTTCTTTTTCTCTCCACTCATTTAGAATTTCCATAAATC
>CASDVD010000098.1 GCA_949284155.1 uncultured bacterium
GATATAGATATTCATCTGGGACAAATGCGGTTCAGAGCAAAAGGCTCTGCCGGCGGACATAACGGTATAAAATCTATTATAAATGTGTTGGGCTCCGACAATAAATTCGACAGGCTGAAAATAGGAATAGGCCCTCAGCCGCCAATTCCCTCTGAGGCTTTTGTTTTGCAAAATTTTTCTGATGAACAGTTAGAGATATTAAAAGATACATTAAAAAAAATACGGATTGCTATAGAGGAGTATCTTGCGGCCGGATTGCAGTCGGCACAGAATAAATTTAATTAATTATGCTGCCAGGTTTGCGAAAGAGCAGGAGATATGGTAGTATTTAATTAATGTAAAAGTATTAAAATTTTTATATTATGAAATAATAAATAACTTAATTAATAATATACATAAATAATTGCTCCATATGCATTTGCATAGCGGGGATGTGTATATATAGAAAAACGAGGTACGGGACAATAGAAGGAAATGTAGTAATTATTGCACTTTTAGTTATTGCCGTTCTGGTCTTTGCAGGCTTGGCATTTGTGTTATGGCAAAAACAGAAAAAGGTGCAGGAAAAATTTGAAGTTCTGTTCAAAGAAACAACAGATAAAGAAAATCTTTTGAAAAAAGAGGCTATGATTCAGGCAAAAGAAGTCTTGCATAACGAGCGTGAAAAATTTGATGAAGAAGTAAGAGAACGCCGTCAGGATTTGATTCGTCAGGAAAATAAGCTTGCCAAAAAAGAGGACATGCTTGAAGAAAAAATACAAGAAGCTGTCGATAAAGAATCTCAAATGCAAAGAAAACTTGACGAGCTTGAAGAAAAAGAAGATTATCTTGCTGAAATGATAGCAAAGCAGATAGGCGAAATGGAACGAATTGCGGGAATGTCCCGTGATGAAGCGAGAAATATGCTCATGGAACAATTGAAACAGGATTTGCAGCAGGAGCAGCTGCAGCTCATTCGTGAAAATGAAGCGAAAATTCGTGAAATTTCAAAAGAAAAAGCACAGGAAATACTTTCTACCACAATGCAAAGGTGCGCAATTGACCAGGTGGTTGAGTCGACTGTTTCTGTTGTAAATCTTCCCTCCGATGATATGAAAGGAAGAATTATAGGGCGTGAAGGCCGTAATATCAGAACTTTAGAAACTTTGACAGGCGTTGATTTGATAATTGACGATACTCCGGAGGCTGTTGTATTGTCGAGTTTTGACCCTGTAAGAAGGGAAGTTGCTAAAGTGGCATTGGAAAAATTGATTTCGGACGGCAGAATACACCCTGTTCGTATTGAAGAAATGGTTGAAAAAGCGCAGGAAGAAATTGAAGAAAAAATTAAAAAAGAAGGTGAAAATGCAGCTGTTGATATGGGTGTTATGAACCTTCACAAAGAACTGATAAAAACGCTGGGAAGATTGTATTATCGTACCAGCTACGGTCAAAATGTGCTGAAGCATTCTTTGGAAGTCGGGCATATAGCAGGCATGCTGGCTGCGGAACTCGGAGCAAATGTAAATATTGCCAAACGTGCCGGTCTTTTGCACGACATAGGGAAGGCTGTCGATCAGACACAGGAAGGCACACATATTGAGCTTGGCGTAGAATTGGCTCGCAGATATGGTGAGAAGGAAGAAATTGTACATGCAATAGAAGCTCACCATGATGATGTTACGGCTAATTCAATCGAGGCGGTTCTGGTTAAGCTTGCTGATGCAATTTCTGCGGGCAGACCGGGTTCAAGACGAGATACATTAGAAATTTATATCAAACGTTTACAAAAAATTGAGGAGATTGCTTCAAGCTATGAGGGAATCCGTCAATCTTTTGCTGTTCAGGCAGGCCGTGAGGTTCGTATTATTGTTCAGCCGGATATGTTTGATGATCTTGCCAGTGCAAAGCTGGCGAGAGATATTGCTAAGCGTATCGAAGAAGAGCTTGATTATCCGGGTCAAATCAGAGTAACTGTTGTCAGAGAAATCAGGACAACGGAAATAGCTAAATAAGTTTGGAATTGAAATGGCAGGGGTTGATAATATCAATCCCTGACGTTCAATATTTAAGCGTTTGATGAACAAATGAGCAACAAAATTAAAATTTTATTTATAGGTGATATTGTAGGGAGACCCGGAAGGGAAATCGTAAAAAAATTTCTCGGGGAGATGAAGGCTTCTGCTGAAAATGATGTTGATTTTGTGATAGCAAATGTAGAGAATGCATCTCATGGATTCGGCCTTACGGAAAAGAATCACAACGAACTTGCTCAGGCCGGAATTGATTGTTTTACGTCAGGAAACCATATTTGGGATAAGAAGGAAATTTTTAATTATATAGAAAAGTCTGACCGCTTGATTCGTCCTGCAAACTATCCAAAAGGTACTCCCGGTGTTGGTTATAGAATATTTGATGTAAATGGTGTTAAAGTTGCAGTAATTAATCTTTTGGGCCGTACATTTATGAGTGCTGTTGATTCACCGTGGGCGTTTATTGAGGATGAAATTGAAAAAATTAAAACCGAGGCGCAAATTGTTATTGTAGATTATCATGCCGAGGCGACAGCTGAGAAGATTTGTTTTGGCAGATTTTGTTCGGAAAAAGGTATTGGAGCGGTACTGGGAACGCATACGCATGTTCAGACTGCTGATGAAAAAATAATTGATAGCCGCACTGCATATATCTCAGATGCAGGTTTTTGCGGAACGTGTGATTCCGTGATAGGAATGGCTTATGAAAGTTCTTTAAAAAGATTGGTGACGGGTTTGCCTGAACGTTTTGATGTAGCGGAAGGTGATACCGTTGAGTTGAATGCGGTAAAAATTACTTTTGATGGCGAGAGTGCCAGACCCGAAAGTATAGAAAGAATTAATGCAGTTAAAAATATGAAAGAGGATAAGATATGAAAAGAGGGTAAGAAAGGTGAAAATTGATTTACATATTCACACCAGCTTTTCTGACGGTGCATTTCCGCCGGAAAAGATTGTGGATACTGCAATTGATGTCGGTCTTAATGCTATTGCGATTACAGACCATGACAATGTTCTTGCGTATCCGATAGCTGTAAATTATGCAAAAAAAATTGCAAAAGAAAATGCGTCAGCGCCATTGGAAATTATTCCGGGTGTTGAAATAAATACAATCTATAAAAATACGGAAATTCATATTCTAGGATATTTTATGAACAGAGATGATTCGGATTTTGCTGCAATGTTAAAGCAGCAGCAGGCCGCCCGTATAAAACAAACTAATGAAATAATCACTCTTTTGAGTAAAAAAGAGGGGATACATGTTCAATTTGAAAAGATAAAGAGTCTTGTTGCACCCGGCGGAAGTATAGGAAGACCCCATATTGCCAAAGCTATCACATTGGCGGGCGGCACTTCCAGTGTGATGGAGGCTTATAATAAATATATAAACGATGATTCACCGGTTTATGTCCAAAGAAAAACCATCAGTCCGCATGATGCAATTGAGATAATTTATGATGCGGGAGGTATACCTGTATTTGCGCATCCTTTCGATGTTGAAGATGCTGAAAATTTGATTAAAGAGTTTATGCATTACGGATTGAGAGGAGTTGAAGCATATCACAGAAAACATTCTCCTGCGATGGTTGAGTATTATTCTTCAATTGCGGAAAAATGCGGTTTGATTATTACCGGCGGTTCTGATTTTCATGCTCCGAATCCTAACAACGGACAAATCATTATGGGAAAAAACTTTATTCCTGAATGGATTTATGATTCACTAATGAAAGAAAAAAAACAATTAGATTTAGCGAGATAGAAAAAGTACGATAGAAAATTATTATGAGAAAAAGAGGCTTTAATCTGGTTGAGATAATGATAGTTGTTGCTTTAATTGTGACAACGATAATCCTCTGCCTGCCTGCAATGTTCAATAATACAAAGCAGGCAAGGCTTGTTTCAGTCTGGAAAAGTGTTTTTTTTGAAACTAAGTCTAATTTTGAAATTTTTGCTATGAATGAGAGCAAAAAAATCGATTGTATTTGTGACAGCAAAAAGTCAAACAAGGATGAATCAGTTTATGAGATTATACGGCCTTATTTAAATTCGTCAGAGCCTGATGAAAAAAAGGTTTTGAAGGGATATTCTTATAAATATTATAACGGCAAACGTATCATGCCCAATTCTATTTATTATGCAGAAAAATTCGGAATGCAGGAAAACGGAATCATTGTCGGATTCAGATGGCTCGGTTGCAACTGTTCTTCTGATACGCCGTGTGCGACTGCTGTTTTTGATGTAAACGGCAAAAGCAAACCAAACGTGCTCGGCAAAGATGTTTTTGGGATTTATATTTTTAAAAACGGGATTGAAGCATTTGGTTACAATATGACTAACAAAGAGATAGAAAAATCTTGTAACTTTAAAAAAGGCAACGGAGCCAGCTGCTCCGAGTATTATTTAAGAGGCGGAAAGCTGTAGAAGGAAAGTTAAGAGTAATGTTAGATACGATTTTAATACATTTGATTAATTTTATAGAACATGTCATTGAGCTGACCGGCCCTTTCGGCATCAGCCTGTTAATGGCGATTGAGTCATGTAATATTCCGCTGCCGAGTGAGACTATACTTCCTTTTGCCGGATATCTTGTGAGCAAAGGAGTTATGAACTTTCATACAGCTGCATTCGCCGGAGCATTCGGTTGTGTTATCGGTTCCATACCGTCGTATTATATCGGATATTTTGGCGGTCGGCCTTTTATTGAAAAATACGGAAAATGGTTTTTCGTTAGCAAGAAGGATTTGGAAGATGCGGATAAATGGGTTGATAAATACGGGGACTGGGCATTTTTTATTTGCCGGATGCTCCCTGTGATAAGAACTTTTATTTCACTTCCTGCCGGTATTTTGCGGGCAAGAAAGAGAACTTTTTTTACATTAACTTTTCTGGGTTCTTTGATATGGAGTTATTTGCTGGTTTATGTCGGAGTAAAAATGGGTGAGAATATGGAAATGTTCAAACATTTGTGGCATAAGTTTGATGCGGCAATAGTCGCAGGTTGTATAGTTTTAGGCGGTTTGTATCTTTACAAACATTTTAAACATTTGAATGAGGAGTAGAAACGGATATGTCTAATAATATTTTTGCAATAATCTTAGCGGGCGGTTCAGGCAGCCGTTTGTGGCCATTAAGCAGAGAACTGCATCCAAAGCAGCTTATGCAGTTCACTGATGATTATACTCTTTTTCAATCCGCTTTTATCCGGCTGGTTAATAATGTTGATGATAAAAATATAATTACGGCAACTAATGCGAAGCATGATTCGCAGGTTCGATATCAGCTGGAAGCACTACAAAAGAAATTTTTCAGACAATCAAGCTATCGTGTAATAACTGAGCCTCTTGTTAAAAATACTGCTCCTGCCGTTGCATTGGGAATAAAATATATTGAAAAAATTAACAAGTGCGAAGATGAGCCGATAATTATTGTTACGCCGTCTGACCATTTTATTCCGGAGCCGGAGAAATTTGCAAAAATAGTAGAGCAGGCGCTAAAATTGGCTCAGGAAAATTATATAGTTACCTTTGGTGTTAAACCTTCAAAGCCTGATACCGGGTATGGATATATAAGAGCTAAGAAAAATAAAAAATTGAGGGACATATCGGAAAAAGCACTAAAAGTGGATTTCTTTTCTGAAAAACCTGATGAAGAGAGTGTTCGTGAATATTGTGAATCCGGTAAATATTACTGGAACAGCGGTATTTTTGTGTTTAAAGCGTCCGTAATGCTTGCTGAATTAAAGAAATATGCACCTGAAATATATGATATTATCCATAATGCTGAAATCACATCTCAAATCCCGACAATTCCGTATCTTGAATATGACAAGATGCCGGATATCTCTTTGGATTATGCGGTGATGGAATATTCAAAAAAACTGGCGATGCTTCCAATGGATTGTGAATGGCATGATTTGGGTTCTTGGGAGGCCATATATGATATATCCGAGAAAGATGAAAATGGAAATTCTGTACAGGGTAATGTTATAGATTTGGACAGCAAAGATTCTATGATATATTCAACATCCAAACTCGTTACTACAATAGGTTTAAAGGATATGGTCGTAGTGGAAACCGAGGATGCATTTTTGGTTTGTGAAAAATCAAGAGCTCAGGATGTGAAAAAAGTTTTCAATTTGTTAAAAGAAAAAAATGACTCTACCCATCTTGTTCACAAAACAGTATATCGTCCTTGGGGATATTATACGGTATTGACCGAGGGTGACGGATTTTTGACAAAATGTATACAGGTTAATCCCGGAGGGAAACTCAGTTTGCAGTTGCATCACCACAGAAGCGAACACTGGGTGGTATTAGAAGGAAATGCTCTGGTTATACACAATGACGAAGAGCATTATATGAGTCCGGGTGACAGCATTGATATCGGTATTGAAGAAACTCATTCATTGCAGAATCCGTACGATGAACCCATAAAAATCCTTGAGGTTCAAAGAGGCGAAATTCTTGATGAAAATGATATTGTCCGTCTTAAAGATATATACGGGCGTGTATAGAGGGTATTAATTCTTTACTTGTTCAAAAGAAATATTGTGCAGCTAATTTTACAAGTTATGGATTAAATACATTTTCGTTGTTAAAATGATTTTATGTTGTATTTTTATTTCGGACAGGAAGAATTTAATATTGAAACAGAATTAAATAAGCTTAAGTCTAAACTTGTGGACAAAACTTTTCTTGCAACGAACTATAAAGTCTGCGATAATCCCGGAGCCGGAGAGTTGATAGAAATTTTGCGAACTCCTCCTTTAATGTTCGGCAAGGTTCTTGCGGTAATTAATTGTGAAAAATATTTTTTTGATACGGGCAAAGGAAAAGTCAATTTTGAAGATTCTGATTTGAATCAATTGGAAGAAGCACTTCAGGATGTTTCTGATTCGTTAAGTGTTGTTTTTGTTTGCAGGATAGACAGAGATTGTTCAAAAAAGATTGATTGCAGAAGAAAAATATATAAGATTATTTCTAAATATTGTGAGACAAAAGAATTTCCCGAGTTCAAGGCTTATCAAAAAGAATATGCCGCATATATTCAAAAACAGGCAAAACAGAAGGATTTGGTCGTTTCGTCAGAAGCTGCCTCATTTTTAATTGAAAGATTGGGTACTAATTTAAGACTCGTTGACAGCGAATTAGAAAAATTAAAACTGCTTATTTATCCGGAGAAAACGGTTAAAAAAGAAGATATAAAGAATATTTGTTCCCGGACAGAGGATATTTTTCTGTTAGCGGATTATATCTTATACGGAAAAAAAGATTTAGCGTTGAATGAGTATAGAAAATTGTGTTCTGATAAACATTATCTTGAAATTCTGGCAGTTTTGCAGACGAGTTTTGCAAAGATGCTGACTATGAAAATTGAATCGGCCAGGCTGTCGCCGTTAGAGATTGCCGGAAAATTAAAAATGCCTGAATTTATTGTTAAAAAACGTTTGAGCGATATGAAAAATATATCTGCTAACCGTTTAATTCAAATAAGGAAAAATCTTTTAACGGCCGAAGCAAGAATAAAAACAGGCGAGATTGGATTTTATGATTTGCCGGTTGAAATGGCGTTGTTGAGTTAGAGGTTTTATGTTCCAAAAATTATTAAAAGATAAATTTGAATATTTTACACGTTACTTTGAGAATGCTGTTTTAAACGAAAAGCACAAAATTCCGCAGTCAATTATTTTATACGGTCAGGATAATCTTGCACAATATTATCTGGCACAGGATATTGCGAGAATTTTAAATTGTAAAAACAGCAAAGAACCTGACTGTACCTGTATAAATTGCAGCTGGATAAGGAACAATCAGCATCCTGCAGTGCTTACAATTTCTAAAAATGACAATAAACACTCTGATGACACTACCAAGAAAGTTATCTCGATGAAACAGACTCAATCTGTTAATAATAGTTTGATAAATACTTCTGAATATTACAGAGTGTTTGTTTTTTGCGATTCTAAAATAACCGGCCTTACAAAATTTCAGACGGAACATTTGAAAGATTTTGCATCATTAGGGTTTAAGCTGCCGCATGAATTGGATGGAGGAATCTGGTATCCGGAGCCTTTAACCAGAGAAATTCTTCAAAGTGAAGCATCAAATTCACTTTTAAAATCAATAGAGGAACCGCCGGAGAATGTAATTTTTATTTTTCTGACGGAAGATAAAGAAGATTTGCTTGAGACTATAGTTTCACGTTCGCAGTGCTTCTATATTCCGTCTTTTTTATATCAACAATATGATACAGAGTTTATTAAATATTTTTTGAAGGATTATCCTGACATAAAGAAGGCTGATGTTTTACAGCTTACACAGAACTTTTTTGAGGCAAAAGACGACAACGGATACAGCTTTGATTATGCCGTTGATTGTATTCAATTTTATTTAAAAGAATTAATACGGAATAATATTGATAATAAGGCGTTTGTGACAAAACTCCGTAATGATATTATTGAGCTTCAAAAGGCCAAGAAGCAGGCCAATTCCTATGTAAAGCCGCAAATAATCATGGAAAATTTCCTTTTTTCTATTGCCGTATAGAATTATATTTTAAAATATTTGAAATATTTCTTAACCGTTATATATGCTGAAAAAAAATATACGGCAGCGATTTTGGGTTGTTATGAAAAAATACGATGTATGAGGGTATCAAAAAAAAATATTTTGATGTATTGTATTTATTACGAATAACTTTTTGGAGGTTTTATGCGAAATGCAAAGGACGAAAATACTTAAAACCAGAAAAAAATACCATCGGGAAGATGATACAGGCGTTAGGGCTCCTCTTGTAGAAGCTTTAGAAAAATTCTACCGTAATCCGATGGTTCAGTTTCATATCCCCGGACATACCGGAGGACATGCTGCATATTCCCCTTTTAAAAAGTTAGTCGGCAGCAGGGCGCTTTTGTTGGATACTACAGATGAATTTGACAATCTCGGAACATTACATCCTGCTACAGGCCCGATTAAAGAAGCCCAAGAGCTTGCAGCAGAAGCATTTGGTGCTGAACGTACATTTTTTCTTGTCGGCGGTTCTACTATCGGTAATCTGGCACTTGCAATGGGTTTAACCAGAAAAGGCCAAAAAGTTATTGTTAACCGCAATTGTCACAGGTCGATATTGACAGGGATGATAATATCCGGTGCAGAGCCGGTATGGGTAATTCCTGAAAAATTAGATGAGTGGTCTTTGTGGGGCGAAATACAACCTGAAAGCATTGAAAAAGCGCTGAAAGAAAATCCTTCCGCTTCTATGGTCTGGATTACCAATCCTACCTATGAAGGTGTTGTCAGTGACATCAAAGCTATCTCCGATATTTGTAAAAGATATGATGTTCCTTTAATAGTTGATGAAGCGCATGGATGTTTGTGGAATTTTAACAAAAATCTTCCGGTTTCTTCTTTACATTTAGGCGCCGATGCAGTCGTACACTCATTGCACAAAACCGGCGGAAGTATGTCGCAAAGTTCAATGCTTCATATAGCCAAGAATTCTAAATTTGATGTTGAAAAAGTTGAAAAAGCAGTGCAGCTTTTACAGACGACAAGTCCTTCCATGCTATTGATGGCAAGTCTTGATGCCGCACGAGCAAATCTTGAGTCTAAACGTGGAAAACGTCAGTTAAAACGTGCCATTCAGTATGCTTCATATATAAGAAAAAAATTGGCAAAAATTGAAGGTGTCCATACATTAGAAGCTACTGATAAATTTAATCGTGATATAACAAAAATATTTATTAAAGTGGACGGGCTTTCAGGAAAACGTCTTGAGAGTATATTAGAGATTGATTTTGGAATCGAAGTGGAATCGGCCAGCGATGAAGGTGTGTTATTCCTTGTTAATATCGGTAATACAAAACAGGAAATACAGTACTTAATTCAATCTGTTGAAAAAATTGTCGAGTCAAAATATTCGGATATTTATTATATTGAACGAAGAAAACATATGCCGATGATAACTCCTGAAATAGTTATTAATCCTCGTGAGGCTTATTACAGCGAGAAAGAAACCGTGCATAAAATGCATTCTATAGGAAGAATTTGCGCAGAGGTCATCGCTGAGTGTCCGCCCGGGATATCAATACTTTTACCCGGGGAACTCATTACGGAAGAACATCTGCCGTATTTGAACGAATATACTCATATTGAAGTTATTTGTAAATAAAATGTTATATTTTGTTTTTTAATTCAGATTATCAAACTGTTTCTTTATATCTTTATTCTCAGTAATAATGAGGATTTTTAGCATTTTTTAATCAATATAAAGAAGGATATAAAGATTTTATAAGGAAATCGAAGTTGGTTAAAAATTTGGATTATAATGTGAACAAGATAAGAAAAGCAATGGAGAATTTATTATGCACGCTGATTCAATTAAATACTTTTTAACACAACTCGAAAATGCAGACAACAAAAGCAAATCTGAAATTGAAAATATGCTGGTGAATATTGGTTCTGCCGCCGTTCCTGTTCTTGTCGAACAGCTGCAATGTGTTAAAGGCGCAGTAAGAGGTGTTGTTGCAATGAGTTTAATTCGAATCGGTGAACCTTCAATTCCTTGTTTGAAAAAAGTAGCTGAAACAAATAAAAATTTCGAATGGGTTGCAAAATATCTCATCTCGGAAATTAAAGGCGAAGATAAGTTTGCCGCATAAGCTCCGGAAAGTATAGATTATAGTATGAAAAGGATTGCAATATATGCAGTCCTTTTTATTATTAAATAATAAGATATACTTTCATAAAAATTTTACTTATAAAAAATATTGAGGAATGTAATACATCTTATTATAATTCTTGACTTTCAAATGTATTGCCGATTATCATATAACCATAAAGAGAAATGTGAGGTCTAATGAAAAGCTCAACATTACACAGATCAAATCTTTCGAAAGAAAGAATGGTGCTTTTGGAAGAACTGAGAGCTAAATCTGCAATGAGTAAAGAACATATGCAGCAGTCTGCTCCCGGTGTTTATATTCGCCCTTCCAAAGAAAAAGAACTTGATGTTTTATGGCAGAATTTTAAAGTTAATCAAAAAGAAGAAAAATCACCGGGTGTGTATTTAGTCACAGGTTTTATTGCCGGTGCGGTTGCGATGTTTTTGATGACAGCTTTATTGAGTTTTACATCTCATACAATGGACAGCTCTAACGATGCTCCGAAACTTATTAAAAGAAAACCTGCCAAAGCTCAGCTTTCTATCATCCCTGCAGATACAAAAGAACAGGCCAAGACTTTGAGCGCTGAAACTTATACTATAAAATCAGGTGATACGTTAGAAGGCGTGATTATCAGATTTTACGGAAAATATGATCCGTCTAAAGTTGCAAAAATTATGGAAGTTAATAATATGTCTAATCCAAACCAGCTTTCGATTGGTCAAACTTTAACAATTCCGCTTGAATAATTTTATTGCTAATAAAAAACAGCCGGGTTATCGTCCGGCTGTTTTTTTGAACTCAAGACTATATACTGTCTTTAGTTCGTTTATGAGATTGATGATTGTGCGGATTAGCCATAATTAAGCTGCAAATTGTTTTTCAAACATATTTCCATACTTTTTATTCAGATAATCCATAGAATCCAGTGTATTATAGCCCTCATGTTTTTCTCCGTCGACACTGACTTCGTAGTCACCAAGGACTGTATTTCCGTTTTCATCTTTCTCGCCTTTGTCGGCTTCGAAATATGAATCAAGATATATTTTTATATTTAATGCCATTGCCTGAATGAAACTTTGGACTCCGTCAAGGCCTGTTTTTAATAGCATTATTCCTGAAAGCTCGCTGCCTTCTACAATGCCGTTGCCGTCTTTATCAAGTTTTTCCATCTCGCTCCAGTTGCCGATTGCGCCCAGGAATTCACTTGCGTTGTTGAACATGCCGTCTTTATTTCTGTCGATTACAAAATCAAATGTATTTCCGTCTGAATCTGTAAATCCGATAGGGTCAAGATCTTTTAAACGTTGTAGTTCTTCATCTGTTATTATAGTGTCTTTTTCATCAGAATCTTCGTTAAGTACGGGAGGTTCTCCGTCCAAGTCAATAGCCGGTGTATCGCCTTCGGTTCTTTCCGGATCTTTCGGAGGTTCTCTGAGATATGGAATTTCTTTTGGGTCAACTTGTTTATATATGCCTTTGTCCCAATCAATAAGATAGTATTTGGATTCATCTTCGTTCCAGTATACTTCTTCATTTTTATTTTCAGGGTTTGCCTTGCATCTGGTTGTGCTGAGTTTATCTTTGGCTATACCGTTACCGTTGCTCGCATCGCCGGTTTCCATGTAGTTTTCAATTCTTTGAAGAATGTAATCTACGCCTATATTCTGCAAACTCATGTAACCTTTAAAAGAAAGGCTGTTGCCGTATTTTTGTTTCATTTTTTGATATTCGGCGTAATGGTAGTTGTAGTTTTCTCCGGCCAGTTCATTTTCGGTAAAACCATTTTCTTCCGTGATATTTTCAAATATATCTGTATTTTCGGTTTCTGTTGCATCAAAAAGTGAACCTTCAGGTATATCAGAGTTTTGATTTGTCGAAACAGCGGAAGTTTGGGTTGGGTCTTTAATCAGTTTTACACCAGTTGTTTCCATATACACACCTATTTTTTATTAACACACATGTATATAAAGGATTTTTTTTGTTTTCAATTTCAAATATTATATTTTTTGTAACAATAGTTTACATATTTTGTATAACTAATATATATATTGATTTAGTTATTATTTCTATTATTATTTTTATTTAAATTCTGATTGGAGTATAATTAGTGTATGAGAGTTGAAAAGTTAACGTTAAAAAAGATATTTATTATAATTTTGACAGCATTTTCATTTTTAATCGTATTAGGAGCATTATGCGTTCCTTTGCTTGCATATTATCATGTCGGTATATCTGACGGATTTTATGTTTTGTATCATAAATTGTGCGTAGGCTCTTCATCGAGATGTTTTTCAATTAACGGATGCGCAATGCCTCTTTGTGCAAGATGTTTAGGTTTGTACACAGGTATGTTTTTAACGTTAATGCTGTATCTTGAACAGATTAAAATAAATAAAAACATATATTATTTGATGGGTATACTTGGTATTGGCGAGATATTGCTGGAATACTTTAATTTGATATTTCCAAATATATGGATTACACTGTCAGGAGGGATATTTACCGGTGTTTTTCTGATAGCCATGTTTTTACGGTTGGAGATAAAATTTAAAAGGGACTATTAAATGTAAAGTTTTGTTACACTAAATTCATGTTAATTTTAATCAAACAACTCAATTTTTTAAAAAACAATTTCAAATTTTAAGCGAAATAATATGAAAAATGTATGCAAAGGCCCCAAAAACATGGTATAATCATGGAACAGAGACAAATAAGTGTTCTCTTTACCCTTATTAATCAGCCAAACAAAATAGGAAATTTGAATAGACTGAAATTTAACCACCTAAGTAAATTAAAAAACTATGTAAAGAAATTGTTAACAAAAAATGAAAAAAAGTCAATTATTTTGAACAATATTTTTTTAATAATAATGTAGGGAAAATATAAAGTGTGACAATGTCGGAGGGAAGACATGACAATTAGTGTGAACTCAAGAAAAAAACAAGCAAAAAAATCATTCGATGAATTATTAAATGACTTAA
>CASDVD010000099.1 GCA_949284155.1 uncultured bacterium
AATTTTTACGATGATGATAAAGTCGTACTCAGTATGAAATCTACAAAGGGAACTTTTGATGAAAATTCTAAAAGGGTTGTCTTGTATGACGATACCTATATAATCTATAAGGACGGAACCAATGTTACGGCAGATAGATTTGTCTGGAAAGGTAAAGACGAGGATATTACCGCTCAGGGTAATGTCATAATCAGAAGATACGGCGAGTTACGAACATTTAGCGATAAGGCTGTTCTCAGTAATAAGCAAACTCAGATAAAAATTATCGGACGTTCAAAAACCGAACTTTACAGTAAGGGGAAAATAAATGAAAAAATTTAAATTATTGATACTGTTTTTTATATTTGCGGCTGTTTCAGCAGGGTTCGTATTTGCGAATGATTTGTCCATTAAAGCAGATAAACAGTCTTTTAAAATGGAAGAAAATAAAGCTAAATTTGAAGGAAACGTGAAAGTTCAGTATGAAGATATTACCGTTACGGGCCCCAGAGCTGAAGTTAATATTGACCCGAAGACCAAAAAACTCACTGATGCCGTGTTTTTTGACCAGCCGTATGTAGTTGAAGTAAAAAAGGGAAAAACAAATGAGATAAAATCTAATATAATCAAAATGTCGCTTTTAAATAAAAAAATTAAGGCTGAGGGTAACACGCAGACTACCGTAACTGAAAATTTTCAGCCTACGGTTATTATAAACGCTGATGAACAGGAATATGATACCAATACAAAGGTTTTGACTGCGAAGGGCAGTGTTATTATCTATTATAAAGACGTACAGACATTTTCCGATACGGCTGTTGCAAATCTTGATAAAGAAGGCAACCTTAAAAAACTTACATTATCAGGACACGGCAGACTTAAACAGCAAGACAGCATCATTACAGCTAATAAATTTATATACGATGCTCTAAAAGAAGAAGCTTATGCTATCGGCAACTCTCATTCTGATGTAACTCTCGATGGCACAAAGGTTAAAGTCTGGGCATATCGTCAGCAGTATAATAAAAAATCCAATGTGCTTATGGCAAATGGCTCTGTACGTGTTGTTTACAAGGATTATGATGCCAGAGGCCCGAAGGCTACGGTTTATCCTGACCCGAAAACTAATAAATTTAATCAGGTTGTTTTTCTCGGGCGTTCTACTATTGTTGAAACAACACGCAGTATAACAGCTGATAAAATAAGAATGTTTTTAAATCCCAAAAATTTCTTTGCTGAAGGTAATGTAAATACAGTTATCAGAAATGTACAGGGCCAAAAAGATGCATTATAGCGCAAGGATTTTAGTTACATTAAAACCTGAGGTTAAAGATTCCAAGGCACGTGTTTTAGAAAGTGTAATTGAGCGTAAAGATTTTGCACAAAATCCTGTCTGCCATACGGGCAAGTTTTATCAAATAGACATTGAATCTCAAAATTCAGTGAGCGCACGACACTGCGTTGAGCAAATAGCCAAAGAGGTGCTGGCTAATACTGTGATTGAACAGTATGAAATTTTATCAGTAGAGGAAACAGGCAATGAAAGCAGGGATTATAGTTTTTCCGGCAACTAATTGCGATGCCGATACAAAAAGAGCTTGTGAATTTTTTGGATGGGATGTTGAATATATCTGGCATAGTGAAAAAATAAAAAAACATTATGATGTAATTTTTTTACCCGGCGGATTTTCGTACGGAGACTATATAAGCGCAGGCCGGATTGCAAAATTTTCACCTGCAGTTGAAACTTTACCGCTCAAAGAAAGTTTGATTGTCGGTATTTGTAATGGGTTTCAGATACTTTGCGAAACAAAACTTTTACCCGGTGCTTTGACTGATAATATAAGCTGCCGGTTTTTAAGCGAGCCTGCTGTATTGTATTTCAATAATAAGGAAATAGTGATTCCTATTGCGCATTTTCAAGGAAACTACACTATTAAAAAAATGCCGGATTGTGAAATTCTTTTAAAATATAAAAATAATAAGAATGGTTCAGATTTTGATATTGCAGGAATTTATGACAGAGAAAAACGAATCATTGGAATGATGCCGCATCCTGAAAGGGCTGTTTTTCAGGAAACCGGTTTTACTGACGGAAGACAAATATTTGAGTTTATAAAAAATGAATGCTGAATTTTTAGAAAAATTAAATTTGACACATGAGGATTATACCTATATAGAAAACTCTCTGAGAAGAGAGCCGAATGAACTTGAACTGTGGCTTTTTTCCGCTATGTATTCAGAACATTGCGGATATCGCCATTCGAAAAAATATCTGGAAAAGCTGCCGAGAACGAACTCTGTTTTTTATAATGAAAATGCCGGCGGAATCAGAATCGGTGAACATGCTGTTTTATTCAAGATGGAATCTCATAACCATCCCAGTGCTGTTGAACCATTTAATGGAGCGGCTACCGGAATCGGTGGGATTGTTAGGGATGTGTTGGCGATGAATGCCAGGCCGATTTTGCTTGTTGATTCGTTGAAATTTGGAAATTTACTTGATAACAAGACGAAATATATATTTGAGGGTGTAGTAGAGGGAATTTCTTCATACGGAAATTGTATCGGAGTTCCGACTCTGGCGGGTGAATGTGATTTTGACGAGGCGTATACTGATAATCCTCTTGTAAATGTTATGGCTGCGGGCATTGTAAAATATGATGAAATAAAATCTGCTGCGGCAAAACCGGGCAGAGTAATTCTGCTGTTGGGGTCAGCAACTATGAAAGACGGCATTGGCGGTGCCAGCTTTGCGTCTAAGGATTTAGAAGAAGACAATGAGGAAAACAAAATTTCTGTTCAAATTGCTGACCCGTTGATGGAAAAAAAGCTTATTGAAGCGACTTTAGAAATTTTGTCCGCAAAACTTGCCGATTCTTGTCAGGATTGCGGGGCTGCCGGAATTTTGTCTTCTACCTGTGAGATGGCTGCAAAAGGCGGCTGCGGTATTGAGTTGTATCTGGATAAAGTCCACGTTGCTCAGGAGAATATGCTGCCGTATGAAATAATGCTTTCTGAAACGCAGGAGAGGATGATGTTTTGTGTTTCAGAAGAAAATCTGGCGGGTATCAGACAGATTAGTGATAAATATGAAATCCCTTTTGCTGTTATCGGAAGGACAGTAGAAGAAAGGATTTACCGGTTGTTTTCTAATGGCAAACTTTTGGCTGAAGTGCCGCCGGAATTACTTTCTGAGGCTCCTTTTGTTTTTGTTGAGCCTGCTGTGCTCAAAATCTCTGATAAAGTTTCAGTAGAGGCGGCCGGTGAAATTAGTGAAGAAAAAATTATTAATTTGATTTCAAATCCTTCTTTTGCGAGTAAAGAATATATATATTCCAGGTATGATTATACAGTTGGAGCAAGAACTGCTATTGCACCGAGGGATAAGGGTATCGGAGCTGTTTATATTTATGAAGAGGACTGCTATCTCGGTTTTGCAACCGAGTCTAAACCTTATCAGGTTAATTTGAATCCATATGCCGGTGCTGTTAATACGGTTTTTGATGCTGCAGCAAAACTTGTTGCTTCAGGTTTTCAGCCGCTTGGTATCACAAACTGTCTTAATTTTGCAAATCCTAATCAGCCTGAAACAATGGCTCAATTTGAGCTTGTACTTGAAGGAATGACCGATGCTCTTAAAAAACTTAATATTGGTGTCGTTTCGGGTAATGTTTCTTTTTATAATCAGACAGAAAATTACTTTGTCTATCCGACACCGGTTGTTTCAATGGCAGGGATTTGTGATTCCCGATGCCATTTTATTTCTGCGAAATTTCCGGTTTTTCATACTCTTATTTTAATTGGGAATTTATCTGAGTATAATTTTGGAGGTCTGTATTACAATCAGCTTTATCAAACTGATGAAACTAATTTCGCAGCAGAAATCCAATGCAGTGATGTAATTCGTTCACTGAATCAAAATAAATTAATTTCAGCTTGTATTCGTGTAACCAAAGGCGGGGTATTCGGTGCTTTGTTTAAGGGATTGGACGGATATGGATTTACCGCTTTTGAGGCAATGTCGGAGTCTGCATGGTTCGCTGAAGCGCAAAGCCGCTATCTTATTTCTGTTTCCGATGCAGACAAGGTTTGTGATATTTTGCGCCGACATGGTGTTTCTTACCGTATTCTGGGCAAGGTTCAAGGCGAACAGATAAATCTTGGTTCTGTTTCTCTTTCTTATCAAAAGCTTTATTCTGTTTATCAGGATGCAATTCCTAGAATCTTGTCGACTTGAACACCATAGTATATTTTTGAGAGCCAAGGTATAAGATTACCAAAAACATGTTTCCGTCGATGTAAGTAGACTCTATATAAGATTGCGGCGGAGGAGTTTTTCTGGCTGATTTTCTGAATATTGTGTAAAATTTATCTCTTACGCCGTCACAAAAACCTTCCCATTTAGTCTTTTTGGGTGCCGGAACATGTAGAGCATAGAACCCTGGGTCGGTGAGTTCTTTTTTTACCACCGGAATAATAAATTTTACTTTTCCGCTTTCTTTAAAGAAAACATAGTCTCTGTCCTTAATTGTTCTCGGTGTCAGAATATAGTAACCTGCCGGTATTTTTTGGTTTTTAAAATACATGTCGGAGGACAGACGAAAAAGCGGGTCAGGAGACCAGGCATATTTCTGATAATCTTCATTTTGGTAGGGATCTATATCGTGCACAAGTTCAAAATCCGGAATATTTGCGAATTTATACAGCTTTGCATAATCTTCGTCTGTTGATTCAGCGAAAGTTGTGTTTGCCGTTAGTAATGTTAAAAGTATTGTATAAATAAAAATCTTTTTCATACTTTTATCATAATGATTTTTTTTTATTAATCAAGTGACGATTAAGTTTTTTTACTGTTGAGGGGAATTTAAATATAATAGCATACCGGTTTTGACAAAAATTTTTTTATGATATGATTGGTTTACTTGAAAAAGTAGATAATGATTTAATCGAAATGGGCGGTTGGCGCAGTTGGTAGCGCATCACATTGACATTGTGGGGGTCGCTGGTTCGAGTCCAGTATCGCCCAGTTTAAAAGGCACTTCCGAGTGTCTTTTTTAATGGACTCTTACGATTCGGATTTTCTGCCGGAAAATGGTAAAGAAACAGGACAATATAGAAAAAGGGAACTTGCCTCAAAGACACTCAGTGTAAAGGAATTTTAGAATAATTTAGGGTTACAAAAAAGTCCGGTATGTCCGATTTGTGTGACTACTATTTTCACAAAAATATAAAAAGTGGAAGATAATATGCCCAATAGCCTTATTACTGTAAGGTAATACCCGATAACAAACATAGGACTTTTGCCGTCAAAAAGTAACACCAGTTCCGTAAAAAATTTCAGTCACAAAACGGAACCTTAACGGAACTTTTTAAAGAACCAAACAGAACCTGTTATTTAGACTTTTTCTTTCTCTCAACATGTTCTTTAATAACCTTATAAACATATCTTGTGGTTGTTTTGCAGGCTAGGGCAATTCTATTTACGCTTGTTGTATCAAGATAATTATCAATAATATACTGTTTTTTGTAATTCTGATTACAATGAGCATAGATTGAAAACTTTTCTCAAGCGGCGTTAAACATTAATAATTTTAGTTACTTCTAAGTCAATAAGAAAAAAAGAATCGAACAGGAATATATAAATCATCTAAAACGAAATCAGGTTTATACTCCGCTATTAACAATGGATTTACCCGAAAAACATAAAGAGTATGAAATAAAACAATTTAGTCTTAAAGTAAAAGCCGATTTTTAGGTCAAAAATTTCAACGGTTGTTTCAGAACAAGATTTGAAAAGTTTGAGCACCTGATTAAGAAAGAGAATTTTACAAAAAGTGACAAGACTGGATTACAGAATATAGATTAACGGATGAATACGAAGTATGATGATGAGACACTAAGGTTGTTTTTGATACGACATTAAAAATATCAATCTTTAAGTATATTTTTTAATGGAATTCCGTCTTTAGTTTCCCATTCAGTTAATCCGTTTGCATTGCCTCCAATTACAAAAGCAGCGGCATATGATGGGCTTTTAAACAAAATATTTTCCTGTAAAATTCTGTTATTATTAATATTGGCTGTTTGCCTCATCAGTTGTATTTTTTCAGGAATAGCTTTCATATCATCTTTAGCAATATAGCTACCTTTTAATACAACAAAACCATCACGAGTTTTTTGCCCTTTTGCTTTAATCACATTGCCTGTCTGTCTATTTTTTCGCTGCAAATAAAAAATATCGTTATCTTCATTGTTATTTTTTGTAGGCTCACAAAGAGGCTCAAAAACTTTGTAGCCCAATGCTCCTAAAATTAAGTTTGTGTTATATGCAAATTCTTCAAGGGTATTTATAGTTTCTTCAGATACATTGCCGACAGGAGGCTCATTTCCGTTTTTTACAATATATCTGTCAGCCTCTTTTGCCAGTTTGGAAAAATAATTTTCTAAATAATTAAGCTCTGTTTGATAAAACGTATCATCTGTAGTCGTAACAGCAACTGCTTCATTCCAGTAATTTTTTTTAGGGTTTCTGTCATGTTCTAGTAAACGATTTAAAAGATCTTCGCCATTTTTACGGCAACTTGCTTGACCTATATAAACAACTTCTTTTGCGCTATTATTAGTAGTACCGCCGAATAAAAAATAGATTCCTGATTGCTTTAATTCTTTTCTGTCACTACTTTTCTTCAAATCTTCTCTGTTAATTTTGAATGCAACGCAAGTTGTTCCGGCAACAGAACATTTAATTCTTTTATTAGGCTCACCATCCATTAGAAAAAGTTTTATTGTTTTCTTAAATTCAGCCATTTTTACTCCATTTACTTTAATATAGCACAAAATTACCAATCTTTAAATTTGTAAAACATAATGTTTTATTTATTTTAGCGGAAAAGCCCCTAAATATTAATACAAAGCTTTGAACACTTTTTGAACGGGATTTGATTAGTCTTGTTCAGTCAATAATTTTATATTTTCCTTAGCAATCATATCCGCAAGTTCTTCT
>CASDVD010000100.1 GCA_949284155.1 uncultured bacterium
AGTTTCACCGGGGCGCTCAAACGAGAAAATCCATTCTCTATGTATGCTCTGACAACACCTGCCGTATTTTCCGGACGCAATGTCAAAGAACGCTCACTTTTTTCAAAAGTATACATTTCTTTATTGACAATATCCGTAGAATCACCGACGCCTCTTGCAAACAGTTCAGTTGCCTCAAAAATAGGAGTACGTATTTCTTTAAAATTTGAACGTCTGAACAATTCGTCCGCCGCATTTTCCATTTTTTTCCATGTACCTATTTCCGAAGGCAGTATATCTTTTGTTCCTTTTTGCGCCTGAATCACTGGTAATTCCTCTTTTTATCTCTTTAGTATTTATATGTAATTATTGTAATACAAAAAAATAATAACAACTTGTAAAATGTTTTGACCAAAACATTGATAAAATTTGACTTAAGGGGTATTTTTAATTTATATTTTTACAAAAAACAATAGTGCTGAGGTCATGTCTGAAAATTCAAGCTTAGATTTCAATATACTTGCCCAAAAATGTCTAATCGGAACTGAAGATGACAGCTCATCAGTTGTAGAATCCTTAAAAAATCTTGAAAAAGATTACAACGATATACAACTTATTGCTATATACAACTACTTTTTACTTATTGAACACAGGCCTGAGGTTTTAACCTTTCTGTTAAAATCACTGGACAGATTCAGAGATTCTTCATCTCTGGACGCTGTTACAAGACTTTTAATGCTTAAAAACCACATAGAACCTTTTGATGAAGTTGACTATACGGAAGTAAGAGTTTTATGTGCCAAAGTTATATCAAATTTGAAAGACCACAGCTCGGTTTTTGCCCTTTTAGAATGCCTGAACAATAGAAATGAAAACTATAAAGTACGACTCAGCTGCGCTGATGCATTAGGCAGACTCGGCGACAAATATGCAGTAACACCTTTGATAGATATAATGAGTGATGAATCTGAAAAATCCGTTTATATCAGGGAATCTGCAGCAACAGCTCTGGGATTAATAGGAGATAACAGAGCAGCAGATTCATTGATTAGTATTCTTGAGGCGAAAAACGGCATAATGGATAAATTTACTTATCTTAAGGAACGAGTAATAGAAGCATTGAGCAAGCTTTCTCCAAACAATGACAGAGCTTTCAAAGCCATAAAAAAAACACTTAATGATGAAAATCCGCAGGTAAGAATTAATGCTATAGAAGCAATAATGAACTATGCACATTCCGACTCATCAGAACTAATAAAACAAATGCTTCATGATGACAATGAAGAAGTTGTTCAAAACGCAGTTGTTGCAATTTATAATCTTGAAGGAGAAAAAGCTCTTGAGGAAATTATCAAAAGCAGCTGTTATTCCGATTATTGTAAAAAAGAAGCAAAATCATTATTAGAGAGCGAAAAGGATTGTGAAAATCTATGAATACGGGAATTATTTTATTATCCGGCGGTTTGGATTCACTGGTTTCGACCGCTATTGCAATAAAAACAACAGATATAAAACTTGCATTGACATTTAACTACGGTCAAAAAGCATTTAGAAAAGAAGAAGAAGCAGCTAAAAAAATTGCAGAATTTTATAATATAGAAAACAAAGTTATAGAACTGGACTGGCTAAAAAAAATAACAAAAACATCTTTAGTTTCCGAAAAAGAAATCCCCCAAATTGGTATACAGGATTTGAGCGACAGAAAAAAGACGGAACAAAGCTGCTCAGATGTATGGATACCTAACAGAAACAGCTTGTTTATAAATATCGCAGCCTGCTTTGCAGATTCTTATCATTATGATTATATAATAATAGGAGCTAATAAAGAAGAAGCTGCAACATTTCCTGACAATTCACGAGAATTCATAAAGAATACAAATTTGGCACTGCAAAAATCAACGCTCAAAACTGTTGAGGTAATAGCCCCTCTAATAGAAATGACAAAAGAAGAAATCTTACAAAGAGGAATAGATGAAAAAGCACCTTTAGAGCTAATTTTCAGCTGTTATAATGATACTGAAAAGCACTGCGGAGAATGTGAATCATGCAGCAGATTAAAAAGAACATTATTAAAACTGGAACAGAATGAATTAATAAAAAAACTTTTCTAAATACAAAACGAGGTAACAATGAAATCACTATTTATAGAAAAAGAAATTAAATATACAGGCAGCCAGCTTGCACCGCACTGGATATATAAAAACTTTGGAATACTGGGAGATGCGATTGTGTCTTTTATAGGTGAGATGGATGTAAAAATAACAGAAATGGTGGACATTGAAGATGTTCTTACCGACTCGCCGATTTACAGCCGAAAAATGGTAAGCTTTATACTTGAACACTTTGAAATGGGCCTGTCTGAAGCTGTTACAAGACAAAGATTATTAATATGCATAATTATCGAAGAGCTGCGAAAAACATTAGGAAATATTGAAATAAAACGCTCAGGAGATGATATTTATATTCAAAATAAAAAACTTTCTGTTTCAATTGCTACAAAATCCTTAACATCTTCTTTAATTCATATAGGATTAAACATAGACTCCGAAGGGGCTCCTGTTAAGGCTTGCGGGCTGCAAAACAATCTTGGAATCATGAATATTAAAGATTTTGCACAAAAAATTATGCAAAGATATATTGACGAAAATGCAGAAATAAGAGATGCTGTTTGTAAAGTAAGAGGAGTGTAATAAAGCATGGCATCCCAAAACGCACAGAGAAAAACAAAACAAACAATAGCACTTTTTATTGTGACATTTTTGGTAACACTTGTCGGTGTTGTATATCTAATCAAAAGTTTTTCCCCAAACGTTGATGTAGAAATAGGCGGTGAAGAAGAATACGAACAGCCGGATGATCCCCAAAGCGATCCGAAACAGGCCGTTGATGACAGATTAAAATGGATTCAACTTGAAGACAACATGCCCGGAGTCTCCAAACGTGCCGAAACCGGAGAAGCAGAAGAAATCACATATGAACCTGCTGAAGAAGTTCAAAATAATAAAGAAAATCTCAAAAACGAACATCAGACAGAAGAAACTTACGGTCAGGAAATAACCCTTGAACAAAATAATATGCAAGAACAAGAACAAGTAAGACCCCAAACACATCTTGCGCCGCCGGTTCCGCCCGCACCAAAACTCAGCCAGCCTGAAGCATATAAGATGACAAAAGTGTATGTCGGCAATTATGCAACAATTGAACAAGCAATTCAGGCACAAAACCGGCTGATGGAAACATCAATCGGAATATCTCCGTTTGTAAAAAATATAGGCGGTACTTATGTATTGCAAGCAGGCTCTTTTGCAAGCATCCAAAAAGCGGAATCCGTAGCCTCACAGCTTAACCAGGCAGGTTTTAGCGCCAGAGTGGTACAGGAATAAATATATTTAGTACGGCAATTTTATTGATATTTTAACTTGTTATTGTATTATAAAAAGTATAAAAAATAGAGTCGAAAAGGAGATTGAGAAGTGTCTATTGTATTAGACCAAAAACAATGTTTAATAGCAGGTGATGGAGAACTTCCTGTTGCAATGGCAGAATATGCCCAGAAAAATGGTTTTGATGTAGTAGCGATTTCACTCTCTTCTGATAATAGAAACAGATTAAAAAAGTATTGTTCAAAGGTTTATAACTATGGCCCCGGAGAAGTACTAAAAATTAAACAGACTCTAATAGATGAAAAGATTACCCAGCTTACATTTATAGGAAAAGTTCACAAAGGTTTAATTCTAAGATGTCCAAAACTGGACAAAGAAGCTCTGCGTTTAATCAAAGAAGCCCAGCGGTTGAATGATGATGCGGTTATGCTTACACTTGTTGAACAGCTTGAACAGATAGGTATTCGAGTATTGGACCAAACAATATTTATTAAAAATTTAATGGCTCCTCCCGGTGTTCTGGGAGCAATCGAACCTGATGAAGAACAGATGATTGACGTTGAATACGGATACTGGCTGGCAAAAGAGATGGGAAAACTTGATGTCGGACAATCAGTTGTTATAAAAAATAAAATGATTATGGCAGTTGAGGCAATAGAAGGTACAGACAAATGTATCGAAAGGGGCTGCAAACTCGGAGGTAAAGGAGTTTGTGTTGTTAAAGTAAGCAAACCGACACAGGATAAAAGATTTGATATTCCCGCTATTGGTTTAAATACTTTAAAAATGATGAAAAAATACGGAGCAAAAATTCTTGCCGTTGAAGCAAATGAAACTATCATTGTAAACCAAAAAGAAGTAATTGATTACGCAAATAAAAATAAAATTATTGTGATGGCAATATGAAAAAACTTTTTATAATCACCGGCGAACTATCAGGCGATGCACATGCTGCAGCAGTTGTGCAACGTTTAAAAGAAATGCACTCCGAGATAGAAATAGAAGCAATCGGCGGAACAAATTTGCAAAAACAAGGCGTAAAACTGTTCGTTGACCATACCAAAATGTCGGCAATGGGTCTCAGCTTAAAAATAATAATTGACCACCTTTCTCTCGGGAAAAGAGTCGTAAATTATTTAAAAAACGAATATAAACCGGACATGGTTCTTTTAATTGACTATGGCGGTTTCAATTTAAATATTGCAAAATTTTTAAACAAATCAGGAATAAAAGTATATTACTACATCCCGCCTCAAATATGGGCTTCAAGGAAATGGCGGATTAATACGGTGAAAAAATACATAGATAAAGTAATGACTATTTTCCCGTTCGAAAAAAAGATGTATGATGAATACGGGATAGATGCCGAATTTGTCGGACATCCGCTAGTTTCTCAGCTTCCTCAAAAAGCGGACAGAGATGTATTTTTTGAAAAATACAAACTGGATAAAAATAAAAAGCTTATTTCCATCTTTCCGGGCAGCAGAGTATTTGAACTAAAGAACTTAATGTCTATTTTTCTTAAATCAGCAAAAATTATAAAAGAAAAATACCCGGATTCTCAGTTTGTAATATCGCAGGCTCCGAGCATAAATGATGAAGTTTTCAAAAAATACTTTAAACATTCAAACCTACAGGTAATAAAAGGCGATAATCAGGCACTGCTGAGCGTATCAGATGCGTTAATCCTAGCCTCCGGGACAGTAGCACTCGAAGCAGCATTGTACGGAACCCCAATGATTATAAGCTACAGAGGCCCGCAAATTTTGTATTATATATACAAAATAGTACGCTGCATTGACAGAGTATGCCTGCCGAATATTATACTTAATAAAGATGTTATACCAGAGTTGTTACAAAACGATTCAAACTCAGAAATTATCGCAAAAAATATTCTGCATATACTTAATGATGAAAAATATAAAGAATCAATGGTTTCTAATCTAAATGATGTTAAAAATATTCTTTCTGCAAAAGAGGCCTCCAAAGAAGTCGCAAAAATTATTTCCTGCAACATTTAATTATTAACTAAGATTTCTGTAAAGAGAAATTTTATGACAATTTTAAATAGCCTGCATAGTATTAAAGAATCAGTATTTATAGATATAATTATATCTAATGCGGATATTCTGCTTGTCTTAGTTGGCCTTAATTATGTATTTTTTGGAGCAGTCATTTTATATGTAAAAAAAGAGACCAAATTTTACAATGCCTGGAAAACACTTGCAGCAGCTTTATTTTTAATGGCACTTGTTTCCTTTTGCAAGTTTATCAGTTTATATACATTGCAACAAACCGCACTTATGAAATCTTTCATATCCGGCGGACAAATAATGACAATTTTTTGTATATTTTTCTCTGCTCATAAAGCAAATATAATAAATAAAAGCAGAACTAACGATGATATACTCTGGATTATGCCGGTAATATTAAGCAGTATCTGCTTATACAATCCGGAAATTTGCATACTAAAAAATATTACGGTCGCTGCGGGTACGATTTATTTTCTACATGTTTTATACGGAATAAAATCCGACTCGGCAAAATTCGAAAAGTTATTAATTGGTATATGGCTGGTTGTACATAATTCACTGGAATATATCCTTACGATTTATAATCCCTTTCTTGCCCCAACAAAATATATTCCGAATCTACCGGAAATTTTAACAGCAAAATACACTCTGGTGTCAATATCTTCTTTTGCTGCTGCGGCCTGTTTATGGATGAATTACATAAAACAAAAAACAAATACGGAAATAAATTTTAATAAACAAATAAACTCACTAATACTTGTACTTTTTGCCGCTGTACAGCTTGCCGGAATTATTTTTATACAAACAACAACAAACTCAGGAAATAAATTTATAAAAAAGAATTTATTATACCAATCTAAAATTTCCGCATTGATATTAGAAGATATAAAATGGGAAAAATTAAAAGGCACAAACAAAGATTTAAACACTCCTGAGTATAAAAACCTGCTCAAATCAATGGACAAAATAAATCAAATTTCTGCTGATATAGTAAACCCAAAAGTCTATATAAAAAGGGACGGCAATATAATAATGGAGTCTGCATCAGGTACGAAAAAACAAATCATTACAAGAGAAACAAAATATGCAAAACTTATTGGCAATATATTTAAGACAAAACAAACCAAAATCTTTTGGCCTCAAATATATGATGAAAAAATTGAGTTTAGTGTCTTTCTTCCGATTAACTCACAGGATACAAAAGAGACTGTTGCTGTTTTTCATCTAAATATAAATACACAGTACTGGATAAAAATAATCCTGCAAAGACGAGCCCTTTCGGCAACAATTACATTACTTATAACTTTTTTACTATTAACATTGCTAATAGTAAAAGAGCGCTTACAAGAAAATAAATTAGTTTTATCATCGAGAGAAAAAAAGCTAAGAGAAGCACAGGATATAGCAGGAATAGGAAGCTTTGAATATGACATAAAAAAAGACAAACTAATATGCTCTGAAGAAATATATAAAATACACGAAGCAACGCCGGACAGCAAGAATGTTGATGAATATTTTATGACTATGATTATGGGCAATAAATTTAATAACTCAATGGCCACAACTATCTTTCAAAGCATTGAAAACAGAATAGAACAAGAATTGGAATACAAAATAATAACAATGAAAGGTCATATCAGAGATTTAAGCCTAAAAATCATACCCAAATATAACAAATCAGGCAATATAACAGGACTGGCCGGTACTATTCAGGATGTAACAAGAAGAAAGAAAGCAGAAAAAGCTCTAATAACAGCAAAAAATAAAGCAGAAGAAGCCAACAAAGCAAAAAGCATGTTTTTAGCCAATATGTCACATGAAATAAGAACCCCGATGAATGCTATATTAGGATATTCACAACTTCTGCTGGACACAGAAAATATCAATCAATCAGTACGGAATAAAATTCAGGCTATTAATACAAGCGGCAACCACCTTTTAAAGATAATAAACAACATACTGGAAATGTCAAAATTAGAATCCGGACATATGAAGACTAATATAAAACCTGTCCGCCTGAAAGAATTCATTTATGAATTAAAGTATATATTCTTGGAAAAAATAGAAAAAAAGGGACTGAATTTTACAATAAATTATGCGGGTGTTCCAGATATAATTTTTACCGATGAAGATAAACTTCGACAAATTATAATAAATCTAATCGGAAACTCCATTAAATTTACAGAGTCAGGAGAAATAATCTGGAGTACAAAATTTGATGAAAGCACATACGAACTTATTATAACAATTGCAGATACGGGTTATGGAATATCAGAAAAAGATTTGAAAACAATCTTCATTCCGTTTGAACAAAGCGATGCAGGCATAAAATACGGAGGAACCGGACTGGGACTATCCATAACATATAATCTTATTAAACTCCTTCAAGGAAGTATATCCGTGCACAGCAAGCTCCAAAAAGGTACTTCATTCGAAATTAAAATACCTGTTGAAAGATTTTACACACCCGAGAATGCAGAAAAAACAAAACAAAAATATTTGCTCTGCCTGAGCAAAACATCAAAACCCTGCAAAATTCTGATAGCAGATGATTCAGCAGAAAATAGAGAAATACTGGCTTCAATATTAAAACGAGCAGGATTTGAAACTCAAGAAGCAGAAAACGGCGAAACAGCATTAAAACTTGCAGAATCATTTAAGCCTAATTTGATATTTATGGATATAAGAATGCCGATAATGAACGGAATTCAAACCGCACTGATACTAAGACAGATGGAAAAATTTCGAAAAATACCGATTATAGCGCTCACTGCCGGATGTTCGACAGAAGAAGAAGGTCAGATCTATAAATCAGGAATGAATGACTACTTAATAAAACCTTACAAAATTGATGAAATTTTAAGCATTATAAAAAAGCATGTTGATATTGAATATGAAAATCAGGTGAATCGGAAAAATTAAGAAAATCAGGGAAATCCGTCAGTATAATTTATTCAATCCACTTAAAAGATTTTACATACTTCTCTCCGTTAATATCGCCGTTAATCTTTGCTGAAAACATTCGATAAGACCGGTCATTAAACTCTACGCCCGGTATTTTGTTAAGGTCTTTGACTATTTTTTTCTTATCTTCACTGTCCAGTCTGAATCCGGGGATAAGATTTAATAAAGAATTGAAAGAAGCATTGCCGACAACTCCGAGGATATTATCAGCTTTTTTAGTCAATCTGCCGAAAACCGTTAAATCTGCATTCTGTTCGGGAAAATCAAACTGCCCCTTTATAAACAAACTCAAGGTGTCCCCGGAAGAATATATTTCCAAATTCTGTGCTTTACCGTTTTTTAAGCTGATTAAACCTTTTATAGAATTAAAATAACCGGTTTTAACAGGCGCTATTAAATCAATAAAATTATTTATACTTAAGCCTGTAACCCCGCTTTTTATAAAATTACCGGCTTTTATTAAATATTCTATAGAGCCGAGTTTGGGCATTCTGCCGTCTTTAATTACAAAATAGACACTGCCGTCCATATTTCTCAAACGTTCCTCTTCGCTCATACCGCTGGTTGAAATTACAGCAGTGCCATCGAGAAGCCCGAATATTTGATCTTTTACATCCAAAAATGCAGAGGCTATTTTGTTTGAATCTACATCTTTAGCAGCCAGTTCAGCATAGAGTTTTGCATTTTTCAAATTATACCCGGCCAAACCGGATACAGTTCCGTCCGCAATATTAAAGCCCAAATCAGAAACCTTAAGCACCGCATCCTCTCCAAGGGTAAAAACAGCTTTATAATCAGATGCGGGCAATCCTCTTAAAATCACTGAATCAGCTTTCATTTCACCCTTTTTTACTACAAAATCGGAAATATTCATATTCGCTTCATTTTCTACAATCTTTCCTGCAGAAGGCGTAATATTTGACAACGTGACTCTGGTCATTGAATTTATAATTGTATCCAAATTCAATACGTTTGAATTAATTTTGACATTTTCTATAACAACAGGAAGACTTACTTTATTTTTAATAACAGCATCCACATCAAAATCAGAATCAAAAATTTGTCCTTTGAATTTTAGATTTACATTAGTTTTAGAAAATTTAACAGAGACATCTTTTACTATTGTATCGTATAATGGCATGTCTAAATTTGTCATAATAGCATTTCCGGTTATTACGGGAGCCGCAGGATTTCCCCAGATAGTCATATTGCAATTAAACATGCCCTGCTTTAATACAGATTTTTTAAAAAACACATTAAAAAGTCTGACATTGGCGCTGTTTAGAGTATTGACTCTCACGGGAGACAGAATATAAGAATCTTTATTTTTTAGTATTTTTCCGGCTGCATTTATTACTTCTAACGGATAAGTATAGCCGTTTTGAGAGGTCATATATCTTATATAGCTCAGTTTTTTTAAGTTGATAATTTTGTCTTTAACAGATATATCACCTTTTATCTCCCTTACATCGGATGAATCACCCAGGTTTGCACCCATGTAATAAATATCAGAACCTTCATTGAATTTTATTTTCGGTTTTATATTAATAACCTTTGAATCACCAAAAAATTCTGAAGTAACAGTTATATCGCCTTTTGGTTTAATAGGATAAGAAAGATTATTATTAATATATTTATTGACAAAATTTTCAGTAAGCTTTGCAGTAAAATAGCCGTTGAACACCGGCCGGCTCTTTATATCTTTCAAAGAGACATTCATAAAAACAGGATTACCGTCAAGTGCAGCATTTAGAGATTTGACGGAAATATTATTTCCTTCTACGAATATATCTCCGCTGTAAAGAGCAATCGGCATAGAGAGTGCTTTTTGGAAAAATTTTATTTCATGCAGTCTTATGCTGCCTTTTTGATAATTATTCTTACAGGTAATATTCACATCAGCATGCCCGGAATAATGTTCATAAGTATTTAAAATTTTTCTGAAATATACCGGCATAAAACGCATATTTTTCAATCTGTCAAAACTCGAAATATCGAAATTATGAATTTTAAGCGTATAGTTGGCTAAGGCATTTTTCGAAAAAATACTTTTTATTGCTGCATCTAAATTTGCTGTTGAATTAAATATTTTTGCATTAAAATTTTTTACTGTTAAATCGCCCTTCAATAACTCAATATTTCCTGATTTAATCAAAAATGGAGCATCATCTTTATTAAAAGTGGGTTTAAAATGACCAGAAAATTTTAATTTATCATACTCTATTTTATCAGCACTACCGGAGTATTCCGCTTTTAGTTCCAATAACGAATTTGTTTGCGGAAATGTTTTTTGATTTTTGGCTTCTTCACCGGTCACAACAGAAGAATTTAAAAAGTTATCAATTTTTAAAGCATCACTTCTGAGCG
>CASDVD010000101.1 GCA_949284155.1 uncultured bacterium
GCAAAAGTTCTTGAGAATAATACTCAGAGACCGGAACAACTCTATCAGCCAGCATCATGCCCGCAACTGCCGCATTATAGTTGTTATATCTCATAAGCGAATTACGAAGACCCTCACCTCTGTCATCCGGAGCCCAATCCCAACTTTTGGCATTTCGGAGAATATCGTTGGAAAAACCCTCAAACAGAGTACCAAATAAAGTCAAACGATGAAGATCATTGGATGAACCTTCCTGGTAACGTGTATTATGCGTAATATATATAGTAGGAAGTTTATCAAAATATTTTCCTGTACCGGGTTTAATAATACCTGCATCAGCCTCGGCATTGGCCATATACTTAACAAGCGAAGCAACAGGGCCGGCATGCCAATCATTCAGCAAAGCTACATTCGGTGCAGGCAAACCTTTTATACGGCCTTCCTTTGACGCTTTCATTAATTCATAGACGGATTTTGAAAAATAAGCCATTCTTGTTACTGCATCAGTATGACTCTTTCTGCTAACACAATATGCATTATCCGCACCGCCCAAAACCGAGTTAATATTAAAGATATCAGCCTGCTCATACAATTTTTCACCCTTTTCATTTGTTGCACCCGGGTTTGAGGTATCTAAAAATATATAATCAGTATTCTTCAGTCTTCCTCTGAACACACGAACTTCATTGTCCTGAAGACTTGTGTTTGTATTTGAATTAAATATCGGAACATTCATTTTTCCGAGATAATCAAGTTTCAACTTTCTTCCGTTTTTGTAGTTATAAGAAAATTCAGCAGTACTTTCATCATAAGCAAGAGAAAGTTTTTTATTGTCCAGATACAATGGAGTAATAACGGTCATTTTCCCCTTGCCGGCACGTTTTGAATTAAATGACTCAGGAAGATCGGCAGCTACCTGCCCCAAACCGCCGTCTGACATAAAATCACTTGTCTCTGCCGTTACCATCCAAGCGTTAATTTTATCTATTTTAGGCCAGGAATATGCTCCGGATATCCTTTTTGATGCTTCATTGTAAATTTTTGACTTGGCATATTTTGAAATCCCCGGCCGGAATGCATCAATAGTAAAAGATTTTCCGTACGGCTCAACGCTTTGAGTATCTATCGGCGTATTTTTTCCAAATGAAAGCATTACACGATTCTGATGTGCAGCCAACATTAAAAAATCAGAAAGCAAATGTGAGTCATTAGTATATAATCTCACAACTTTGTTTTCCTCTTTAGCATTTTGAAAATTGCCTGCGCCTCGAAAATTTAAAGCAGATACCCTATCAATCGTTACCATTTCTTAATACCTTTTAGTGTCCAATCCGTTCAACTATATCAAAATATGTAAATGCATAATTTGTTACTCTAATACAAAATAAAACAGTAAAAGTTACAAAAATTTATACACAAATATTACAAAAAACACAACTTTGATGCAGTTAACGTTTAATAATAATACTATTAAATACAAAAACCTAACAATACTTTTTTTAATAAGGCAGCAAAATTTTCAATTTTTAAGCTTAAATTAACACTTTTTACCAGAAAACTTTAAGAAATATTACAAAAATAAAAAATTTTTATTGGATTTTGTAATATTTCTTCACAAAAGACTTGATATTTGATATACCAGATGATATATTAAAGATATACAAATCGTATATCTTATTTTAGTTATGTCTCTGGTCTCATGTCATTAAGGATGCGGATAGCTTCGTCTATGCTGCGTTTTGTAGTGCGTTAAAATTTTAATAAGTTAGGATATAAGGAGCCAAGTTATGCAAAACTCTATCGTCTCGTCAACAAAACCCTCTTCAAACAATGTAATGCCTTTAAGTTCTGATGATGTATTAAATCAATACATCCGCTCAATCTCCAAAATTCCGGTTCTTGATGCACAAGCCGAATTAAAACTCGCAAAAATTGCCAAAGAAGGTTCAAAAATTGAATCTCTTAAAGCAAAAAAAGAACTTGTTCGTGCTAACCTCAAACTGGTAGTCAATATTACCAGAAAAACAGTTCAAGTATCAAATCTCCCAATCATTGACCTTATACAGGAAGGCAACCTCGGACTTATGATTGCAGTTGAGAAATTCGATTACAAACTGGGATACAGATTCTCAACATATGCAGCATGGTGGATTAAACAATCAATTTTCAAAGCTATATCAGAACAGTCAAACTGCATAAAGATTCCGGTATACATCCAAGAAACCCTCTCTAAATTTTCTAAAATAAAAGCAGAACTGGAACAAAAATACAATGCCTCAGTAAAAAATGAAACAGTTGCGAAAGAAATGAATGTACCTGCCGAAAAAATTGAAAAGTTTTTAGGTGCATACGCAAAGTCCCTTTCGCTGGATGCACAATATGAGCTTTCCTCCGGCAGCGAAGTTACACTTGCAGATATACTTGTAGACGAAAAAGCCAATGTATTTTCTTCACTTGAAGACGCAAACTTAAGGAAAGATCTCGAATATGTTATTTCAAAACTCAAAGACAGGGAACAGGCTGTTGTCAAAATGAGATACGGCATAGGAGAAGCCGGCAGAAAAACCCTGGAGGAAATCGGAAAATTATATGGAGTCACAAAAGAATGTATCCGCCAAACAGAAAACAGAGCACTGAAAAAAATTCGTGAAATGAGTTTCACAGACGAATCATTATCAGC
>CASDVD010000102.1 GCA_949284155.1 uncultured bacterium
GGGGAATATTATTTAGACGGTATTGATGTAATTCATCTGGATTCCGACAAACTGGCGCATATTCGCAACCTTAAGCTGGGCTTCGTTTTTCAGGGGTTTAATCTTATATCAAGAACCAGTGCGCTTGAAAATGTTGAATTGCCGATGATATACAAAGGTGTTCCGTATGAAGAACGAATTCATAAAGCACGTGAAGCATTGAAGACAGTCGGTCTGGCCGGAAGAGAAGATCATCTCCCCAATCAACTATCAGGCGGACAGCAGCAAAGAGTCGCCATCGCAAGAGCTATAGTCAACGATGCGCCGTTAATACTTGCGGATGAACCAACGGGGAATTTGGATTCAAAAACAAGTTATGAAGTAATGGATTTTTTTGTCAGCCTCAATGATGTATACAAAAAAACTATTGTACTGGTAACTCATGAACCTGATATTGCTGCATATTGTAAGAGAACTGTCAGATTTAAAGACGGTAATATTGTTTCTGATGAGGTGACAAGATGATTGATTTTATTTCAACATTTAAAATAGCTGTCCGCTCACTAAAGATTAATAAAATGCGTTCAATTTTAACCAGTCTGGGTATTATTATCGGCGTAAGCGCTGTAATTATAATGCTTGCGGTAGGAGCAGGAGCCAGCAAAAGGATTTCGGATGATATGGCGTCGATGGGAAGCAATTTGCTGATGATTCGTTCGGGTTCTTCAAATTCCGGCGGAGTCAGAATGGGTTCCGGTACGCAGCCTACACTGACAATAAAAGATGCGTACGCAATAGAACAAAACTGTAAAGCTGTTGCTTATGTTGCTCCTTATGTCGGAGAGGCGCAGCAGGTTACTTACGGTAATCAAAACTGGGCTACAAGTGCAGCCGGTACTACTGCTTCTTATTTTTATATTCGTGATTGGAAAATTAAAGACGGCAGAAATTTTACGGAAGAAGATCAAAAAAACATTACAAAAGTTGCAATTATTGGTAATACGGTAGCAATTAACCTGTTCGGTGATGTTGACCCGTTAAATAAAACTATAAGAATAGGCAATGTTCCCTTTAAAATCATAGGAGTTCTGGAAACGAAAGGTCAAAACGGCATGGGCCAGGATCAGGATGATATTGTTTTTATTCCTGTAACAACCGGTCAAAAGAAGCTTTTTGGAACTGATTTTCCCGGAATGGTAAAATTAATAAATGTAAAGGCTGTCAGCGCTGAGCATTTGAATCTTGCTGAAGAACAAATCACTGAATTGCTTCGTGTTCGCCATCATATTGGGAAAAATAAAGATGATGATTTTACTGTAAGAAATTTGACGCAGATGATGGAATCAGCAAAAGAAGCAACACGCACGATGGCGATACTTTTAGGTTCTATTGCCGGCGTTTCTCTTCTTGTCGGCGGAATCGGTATTATGAATATCATGCTGGTTTCCGTGACGGAAAGAACAAAGGAAATCGGTATCAGAATGGCTATTGGTGCGAAAGCCGGTGATATCAGGCAGCAGTTTTTGATTGAGTCTTTATTGTTATCTTTTGCCGGTGGGATTCTGGGTATTCTTATCGGTGTGCTCGGTGCTTATTCAATACAGGTATTTTCTGATATGAAGATTGCTATATCTTCTTTTTCTATACTTTTGTCTTTTGGTTTTTCGGGATTAATAGGTGTTGTTTTCGGATATTATCCTGCTTATAAAGCTTCTTTGCTTAACCCTATTGATGCTTTGAGATATGAGTAAATCAAGTATTTATTGCATAATTTCAATTTAATTATTCAGTTGTTATATTTGTCTTAATATTTCTTAAATTTTAAAAACAATCAGGCAATTTCTTCCTTAAAAAATACTTTATTAAAGAGTAAGGGAAATCAAATCTTAAAGGAAGAAAAATTTAAAATCTGATTTAACTTAAACTGAATTAAATTAAATTGCATTAAATTGCATTAAATTGCATTAAATTGAATTTAATTGAATCGAATAAAAAGAAATAAGTACTAAATTTATCCATATACTCTCTCTCTCTTAATATCCTCGTGTTTATTTAATGTTTGCAACAACTTTGCAAACATTTTTTTTGTTTATTGCGCTCTTATGAAAATTACTGAAATAATGCACAAATGACGCATTTATGACGCAGCAGAGAGTAACTGTGCAATATTCCGGTATAAGTTCGCATATCTTTCTGGTATGATTTATATATAGCGAGGAGGATTTTATGCAAAAAAACGTTAAATCAATTATTTTGGCTGCCGGTAAAGGTACAAGGATGAAATCGGATACTCCGAAAGTTTTGCATAAGATATTTAACAAAGAACTTCTCGGGTATGTTTTGGATGAAGTAAATAAAACCGGCGAGGTTGCTGAAAATTATGTTATAGTCGGTCATAAAGCAGATATGGTAGAGGCTTATGTGAAAGAAAATTTTGAAAATGCAAAATGTTTGCTTCAATCTCCCCAACTGGGCACAGGTCATGCCGCATTTCAGGCATATGATTATTTAAAAGATTTTGGCGGTGAAGTTTTAATTTTGTGCGGAGATACTCCATTACTGACGTCAGATACTCTTAAAGATTTCATAGAATTACATAGAAAAAATAATTCTTCTTTAACCGTTATGTCGGCTATTTTTGAAAATCCTGCTAATTATGGAAGAATTGTTCGTGATTCAGCCGGTAATCTGTGTGCAATAGTCGAGGAAAAAGATGCGACATCTGAGCAAAAGGCTGTTAAAGAGATAAATACCGGAGTGTATTTGCTTAATTGGAAGGATATTTCTCCCGCCTTTTTGAGCTTGGATTCAAATAATGCGCAGGGTGAATATTATTTGACTGATATTGTTAAATGGGCAATAAAGCAGGGATTGAAAGTGCAGTCTTATATTCTTAAAAACAATGAAGAATCTTTTGGCATAAATTCAAAACTTCATCTGGCACAGGCTTTTAAAATTTTGAAAAACAGAGTGATAAATAAACTGTTGGAGTCCGGAGTTACTATTGTTGATCCGGATACGACTTATATTTCTCCTGAAACAATAATTGAACCTGATACGGAAATTTTGCCCTGCACTTATATAGAAGGCAAAAATAAAATAGGCTCACATTGCAAAATCGGGCCTTTTGCAAGAATAAGAGGCGATGTCGAACTTGGAAATTATGTAAAAATAGGCAATTTTGTTGAAATAAAAAAATCAAAAATTAAAGACCATACCAATGTTTCACATCTTAGCTATATCGGAGACAGCCGTCTCGGTTCAAACGTTAATATAGGTGCGGGCACTATCACTGCGAATTATAATCATTCAACAAAACAGAAATTCCAAACGGAAATTAAAGACGGAGCAAGCACAGGTTCAAATTCAGTTCTGGTGGCGCCTTTGGTCATGGGTGAAAATTCTTCTGTGGGTGCAGGAACTGTGCTGTCAAAAGATATAAAAGAAAATGCTCTTGGGCTGACAAGAGCACCTTTAAAAATATTTGAAAACTGGTTTAAAAAATAGACATTGCGATTTATTTACAAATTTTCATTATAAATTGAGCTTTTTGAAGAAAAAGTATAAAGTTTTTTAAACTAAAGTATAAAGTTTTGTAAAACTCTATAAAGTTTTTTATGTCATGTGCCGATAATAATATTACGGAAGATAATAGGAATGAATCATGACAAAAAACAAAGCAGAAAACGGCGTCTCATTATTTACACGAAGCACTGAATTGATTGGCGAAGATCCTCTTGAAGAAATTTTTGCATTGAATCTTGGAGATTTTTTGACTGAGCATTTAATCTCAGAAGAATTGGCCAAGAAAATTCAAAAGCATGACGTTAAAGATAAATCAGCAAGTTTGAAAAAACAGTTGAAAGAGCTTATATCAATTTATTCGATAAATAATACGTTAAGTGTTTTGGGATTCAATAACAAAGAAGATTATATTATCTACAATTCAATTGCGAAAACTATTGTACAAATGCTTGATATAGATGCTTGTCATATTTTTCTTTCGAAAAAGTTTGCAAAAGGTTTGGATAAAACGGATAAAGATATAGTTTTAGTTGGAACTTCTATAGATTTTTCTGATGATATATACGGGCATGATATAGGGTATAAGCTTGATTCAAAAGAAATAGTTCCTTCTGTTTTTACTGCTAAAAAATCTGTAAAGATAGAAAATCTTGCTTCTAATTCTGAATTTGTACCGTTTTCTGAATTAAAGGAAACTGAGACACAAGAATATATCGCAGTACCTATGCACAACAATGCAGAATCGGTAGGTGTAATTGTTCTTGAATCATATAGCGACAAAAAGCTCTCTTCTGAGTTTAAAATGCTGATTGAAGTAACTGCAAAGCTTTTTGCTATATCAATGCTGCTCCAGGAATTGACGGAAGAAACCGGCCGGGCCGTAGAAGATGAAAATATATCAAGTGTTGAATTGCAGCATTTGCGGGCTGAGCTTACTGCCACAATCGGAGACCTTGGCGAACAACAGCAAAGTTTTGTGGAAATGCTCGCTAAAGCAGTAGATGCCAAAAGTCAGTATTATAATAATCATTCTCAAAATGTGGCAAATCTTGCAAGAGAAATTTGTGATTATCTGGGTCTGAATGAAAAAACTACTGATTTGATTTATTATGCCGGTTTGCTGCAAAATATAGGCAAAATTACTTTGCCGGAAGAACTTTTCACTAAAAAGGGCAAGCTGTCAAAAGATGATTGGGATAAGCTGCAAAATCATCCTAACATAGGTGTAAGTCTTTTAATGAGTATAAATTTCCTTTCGGAAGTAATTCCTTATATTCACTATCACCGTGAACGCTGGGACGGACAAGGCGAGCCTGAGGGATTAAAAGGCTATAGCATTCCTCTCGGCTCAAGAATTATTGCTATAGCAGATGCTTATTGTGCATTAACTGCAGATAGACCATACAGGGCTGCACTTTCAAAACAAAAAGCACTGGAAATCATGTCAGAAGAATCTGAAATAAAATGGGATCCGGTGATAGTAGAGGCTCTTGAAGCAATAATAAATGAGCGGTAGTAATTATTTATTATTGTCTCGCATACTTTCTATACCCGGGAATCCGTCCTTACCTGTTCTCATTTTTGTGATGAAGTATTGAACTTTCGGAATTATTGTGGACAAGAAAAGTGCTGAAACCGTCATTCCTGCACCCCAGTACAGGCCGTTGCGTGAAAGATTACGTTTGTTCACTTTTTGCATTAATTCCCAATCTACTATGTTTTTGTTGCTGTCTTTGGCAGCTGTAATAATTGATTCAACATAGTCGATTATATTTTTTCTTAATGATTCAATTTCACCTTGTTGAATGAAAGTATATCTGTCGGACATCGGGTTAGGATTTTTCTTGGTTTTAAAACGATTATTTAAATGTTTATATAAAAATTCTGCATTTCTTGCTTCTCCGCCACGTAATATATCTTCTACCTGTGACTCACTGAGAATCTTCATTTCTCCTGATTTTTTGCCGTCAGCACCGGCTATACTGATTGCAGGCTGCAGCCCTGACATTTTTTCAGCACGTTCAATATATGTGTTAAGTCTTGTTTTGTCTTTTACATTTTCAGTAATGAGTTTTTTGAATTCATCCAGAGTTACTGTTCTGTATTCTTTGTCAGGTTCTTTTTTGATTAATCCAAAAAGATATTTTTTGGGTTCTTTGGGCGGCAATTTCGGGAATATTTTTTGATAGAGCTGTTCGTTTTTATCGCTGCCCAATACAAAACTTCTAAATGCATCAGTTGTCATTTCTGAAGTTTGTTTTTTGTCTTTCATGAGCCGGACAAGATCATTATGCACTTCTTTAGCGGTTTCAGGGTCAATTTTTGTATTGGCGCCTTTAAATACATCATGTTTATTCAAAAAGTTTAGAATATGTCCGGTGCTAAAGCAATAGAAATAGATGGATGAAATATCTCTGAATAATATTTCAATTTGTTCATCTTTGTTACGGGCATTAAGAGATCTTCCTGATACCGTGCCCACATCTGTTCCGAGCAATTTATAAATTGCATTTTGTTCAAAATTTTGCGCCATTCTTGTGAAGAATTCCGCACTTTTAAAGGACGGTGCCGCACTGTTTTTTTCTTCTGATTTTTTGATGTTATCAAAGTATACAGTCGATTTAAAATTTTGAACCGCATTTATATTCACATCTTTGCCGTGAATGTGTTCATAGAGTTTTGTCATTTTGGGGTCAAGCTTCTTTTCCGGTTCAATTCTGCCGGTAAAGAACTTTTTAGTGATTGCCTGATTCATTTTTGGCACAACATATCCGATAAATGCACAAGCTGCAATCAGGCTGGTAATAATTTTTCCAAACTTAAATTTCGAGAAAACTTCTTTGTTAAATTGAGGATTGTCCAAAAACATATTATTTACCGGTTTTCTTAATGCGTCTTGTCCGACATCGCAGTGTCTGTCAGGAAGTTTTAAAAATTTGTTTCCGATAAATTCAATAAGTTTTCCGCACATAGTTGCGCCGAATAACCAAAAAACAGCACCTAAAGACTCTTCTGTTACACGCTCACGGGCTTCAACAAATCCGTCTCTTTGGTAAGCCTGATAAGTTCTTCCTCCGGTAACAGTTGCTTCAAGCAAAATTACAGGCAAAATTGCACCGGTTTTGCCCAATTTCGTGACGAAGTTTCTTGTTCCGGTGGATTTTGCAAGATAATTATCTATATTATTGGTGTTAATTCTCAATGCAACTAATTCTCTTTTTGTTTATTTGCTGTTTCGGTTAGATAAAAGTTCTTCAAGAAATATTTTTGCACGAACACGGGTCATGATTAAGTATTATTGTTACACTTTTTTACAAAATAATTCAAAAAAAACATTATGCTGAAAATGCGCTCTAAATATGAATAGAAGAAAAATTTAATAAAAACCGCCAGTAAGTATACTTGACAGGCAAAAACAGATATAGCGTATCTTTCAGGCGTTTACAAAAATATATTTAGAAATTTGTAAATAAATGTTTCGTTAAAAATTTAAATATTCCCCGTTTTTCTTGACTCGCATGTTTTAGTAAGTAAGATTGTAGAATGGTTAGATATGAGTAAAATTATATTTTAATTACATAAAAGTATTACAAAAACAAAAAAATCACTAGTAGTACGCCACATTTAGCGAGGTAAATAAATGTCGACACAAAAATGCGCAACCAGAGTAACACCCATGGGTATCCCGAATACCAGATTGGATGATTTACCTGATTTAATTGAAGTCCAAAAAAAATCATTTGAATGGTTTTTGAAAGAAGGGCTAAAGGAAGAATTGTTGTCTTTCTCTCCTATCAAGGACTATACAGGCAGATTAGAGCTGCATTTTCTTCCTAATTATACATTTGATAATCCTAAATATACGATTGAAGAAGCAAGAATCCATGATGCGACTTATGCAAAACAGTTGAGAGTGATGGTTCGTCTTGTTAACCGTGATACAGGTGAAATCAAAGAGCAGGAAGTTTATATCGGTGATATTCCTACAATGACCGATAAAGGTACATTTATTGTGAACGGTGCGGAACGTGTTATCGTATCACAGATTGTGCGTTCGCCGGGTGTATATTTCAAACGTGAAATTTCTCCGACAGGAAAACGTTTATATAATGCAACTTTGATACCAAACAGAGGTGCTTGGTTAAAAATAGAAACAGATTCAAACGATAATATATATGTAAAAATTGATAAAAACAGAAAAATTTTGGCGACAACGTTGTTGAAGGCTCTTGGTATCACTGTTTCTGAAATGGAAACAATGTTTACCCATCCTGAGTTTTTGAAAAAGACACTGGAAAAAGATACTACAGAAACAACAGATGATGCCTTAATAGAAATTTATAAAAAACTTCGTCCGGGCGATCCTGCGTCAGCAGCCGGCGGACGTTCTATTCTTGAAGCAAGATTCTTTGATGAAAAGAAATATGATATTGGGCGTGTAGGCCGTTATAAAATGAATAAGAAGCTCGGTCTTAACCTGCCTGAAACGCAAAGAACTATTACGGTTCAAGATATTGTAGCTTCAATAGAATACTTGATAAATCTTACTTATGACGAAGGTTCAATAGATGATATAGACCATCTTGGCAACAGAAGAATCCGCTCAGTGGGCGAACTTCTTCAAAACCAATTTAGAGTCGGTCTTTCAAGAATCGAAAGAATTGTAAAAGAAAGAATGACACTTCAGGATTCTGAAACATTAACGCCTTTGAATCTTTTGAATACAAAGCCGTTAGTGGCATCATTAAAAGAATTCTTCGGTTCATCGCAGTTATCTCAATTTATGGACCAGACAAACCCTCTGGCTGAATTGACCCACAAAAGAAGAATTTCAGCATTGGGACCCGGCGGTTTAGTAAGAGAAAGAGCCGGATTTGCGGTAAGAGATATTCACCCTTCACATTACGGACGTATTTGTCCTGTTGAAACACCGGAAGGGCCAAACGCAGGTTTGATCGGTTCATTGGCTACTCACGCTAAAGTTAATGATTACGGGTTCGTTGAATCTCCGTTCTTTGTTGTTAAAGACGGTGTGGTTACCGATGAAGTTCATTATTTGTCCGCTGATGAAGAAGAAAACCTTCGTATCGCACCTGCGGATTTGCAATTAAATGAAGACAGAAGCATTAAACATCCGTTTGTCCCTATTCGTTATCGTTCCGAATTTACAATGGGTGATGCTAAAAAAGTTGACTATATTGGTGTTTGCCCGATTCAGATTATCTCTGTTGCGACATCATTGATACCTTTTATTGAACACGATGATGCGAACCGTGCACTGATGGGTTCTAACATGCAGCGTCAGGCTGTACCGTTGTTGATAACACAAAGACCGGTTGTTGGTACGGGTCTGGAAAAGAGGGCAGCAAAGGATTCCGGTATGGTATCTGTTGCTGAATGCAGCGGTGTTGTTGAAAAAGTAGTCGGTGAAGAAATCTACATCAGAGATGATGAGGGTAAATTGCACAGACACCAATTAATGAAATATGTAAGAAGCAACCAGGACACTTGTATCAACCAAAGACCTATCGTAAGAGACGGTGAAAGAGTTGAAGCAGGCGATGTTATTGCAGACGGTGCTTCTACAAATATGGGAGAACTTTCACTGGGTAAAAACATATTGGTTGCTTATATGCCCTGGGAAGGATATAACTTCGAGGATGCTATTTTGCTTTCTGAAAGATGTGTCCAAGATGATATATTTACATCTGTCCATATTGAAAAATTAGAAATCGATGCAAGACAAACAAAGCTCGGGCCTGAAGAAATTACAAGAGAAGTTCCGAATGTTTCTGAAGAATCATTGAGACACCTTGATGAAAGAGGTATTGTAAGAATAGGTGCCAGAGTTTACGCTGACGATATTCTGGTCGGTAAAGTTACACCCAAAGGTGAATCTGAGCATCCGCCGGAAGAAAAACTGTTAAGAGCAATCTTTGCGGAAAAAGCAAGAGACGTCAAGGATAACTCATTGAGAGTTCCTCACGGTGAAGGCGGACGTGTTGTCGATGTTAAGGTGTTTGACCGTGAGAAGGGTGATGAATTGCCGCCGGGTGCAAATACTGTAATCAGAGTTTACATAGCTCAAAAACGTAAGGTATCTGTAGGCGATAAACTTTCCGGCCGTCACGGAAACAAAGGTATAGTATCAAGAATCTTACCAAAAGAAGATATGCCTTTCTTGCCGGACGGAACCCCGGTTGATATTGTATTGAACCCGCTGGGTGTACCTTCACGTATGAACGTTGGCCAAACATATGAATGCCTGTTGGGATTGGCTTCATATCTGACAAAAGATCATTATGAAGCACCGTCATTTGATGAAATGTACGGAGACAATATGTCTGAAATCGCAACAAAAGCAGAGCTTCTCAGAGGTATTAAGGAATCAGGCTGCGACTGGGTAAGAGAAGACGGAAAGGTATATTTGATAGACGGCAGAACAGGTGAACAGTTCGATGAACCTATTGCTGTCGGTTTGTCTTATATCCTGAAGCTTGTCCACCTTGTAGATGATAAAATTCACGCCAGAAGTACAGGCCCATACTCACTTGTTACACAACAGCCTTTGGGCGGTAAAGCTCAATTCGGCGGCCAAAGATTCGGAGAGATGGAAGTTTGGGCATTGGAAGCTTACGGTGCAGCATATACTCTGCAAGAAATGTTAACTATTAAATCAGATGATGTTAACGGTAGAAGCAGAGCCTATGAAGCGATTGTTAAAGGCGACAATATTCCAAGACCCGGTATTCCTGAATCATTTAAGGTACTGGTTAGAGAACTTCAATCTATCGGTCTGGATATTACTGTTGCAAAGAAAGGCGGAGAAGAAGTTGATTTAATGTCAGATACTGATGATTTAAGAAAGAGTGCACCTAAAAGAACTCTTTCCGATATTGATTCAGAGCTGTTGAATATTAATTTCTTTGAAACACCTGCAACATTCAAGGACTAAGCAATTAACCGGCTTTCCGGATTATTCGCAAAGCCGGTTCTTCATAAAATTATCAGATAAATAATGAACAAAGGAGAATAAATTGTCTACAAGTATAGATTATTTTGACTATATACGAATCAGTATAGCTTCTCCGGAACGTATACTGAAATGGTCATATGGTGAAGTTACAAAGCCGGAAACAATCAACTACCGTACTTTGAAACCGGAAAGAGACGGTCTTTTCTGCGAAAAGATTTTTGGACCTACAAAGGACTGGGAATGTTATTGCGGTAAGTATAAAAGAGTAAGACATAAAGGTATCATTTGTGAGCGCTGCGGTGTTGAAGTTACTGATTCAAAGGTAAGACGCCACAGAATGGGGCATATTAAATTGGCCGCACCTGTTTCTCATATTTGGTTCCTTAAGGGTATCCCTTCATATCTTGGATTGTTGCTGGATATGTCTTTAAAGGATTTGGAACAGGTAATATATTTTAATAATTATGTAGTTATAGATCCTGCAGATTCTGAATTTAAAAAATTCCAATTATTAAGTGAAGAGGAATATGAAGATTTTATTATTGAAAATGAAGAATCACAGCTTAAAGTAGGAATAGGAGCCGAGGCAATAAAAGAGCTGCTCAGCGAAATCTCATTGCCTCAAATGGTTGAAGATATAAGAAATGAATTAGCTCAGGCAGGCGGTTCAGTACAGAAAAGAACAAAATTAATAAAGAGATTGAGATTAGTTGAATCTCTTCTTGCATCTAATACAGAGCCTACCTGGATGATAATGGATGTTCTGCCTGTAACACCTCCGGATTTGAGACCGATGGTTCAACTGGACGGCGGAAGATTTGCGACATCAGATTTAAACGATTTGTACAGACGTGTTATAAACAGAAATAATCGTTTGCTGAGATTATTAGAAATGGGTGCTCCTGAAATTATTGTCCGAAATGAAAAGCGTATGCTGCAAGAAGCAGTTGACGCATTGATTGATAACGGCAGAAGAGGACGAACAGTTGTCGGCCCCAATAACAGACCGTTGAAATCACTTTCTAATATTATTGAAGGTAAACAAGGACGTTTCAGACAGAACCTTTTGGGTAAGCGTGTTGACTATTCAGGCCGTTCTGTTATTGTAGTCGGCCCGAGTCTTCAACTTAACCAATGCGGTTTGCCAAAAGAAATGGCAATTGAATTATTCAAACCGTTCGTTGTTAATAAGTTAATCGAACGTGGATTGGTACAAAATATCAAATCTGCAAAGAAGAAAATAGAGCGTTCAGAGCCGGTTGTTTGGGACATATTAGAAGAAGTAATTGACGGACACCCGGTATTATTGAACCGTGCTCCGACACTTCACAGACTTGGTATACAGGCGTTTGAACCAAAGCTTGTTGAAGGAAGAGCTATCCAGCTTCATCCTTTGGTATGTACGGCGTTTAACGCTGACTTTGACGGCGACCAAATGGCTGTTCACGTACCGTTGTCTATAGAAGCACAAACAGAAGCAAGAATGCTAATGTTGGCGACTAACAACATTCTTGCACCGGCAACGGGTAAACCGATTATCACTCCTTCACAGGATATGGTATTAGGTATGTATTATTTAACAATTCTGAAAGATAAAGATACACCGGTAAAAGGCTATTTCTACAGCTTCCAGGATGCAATTGCTGCATTAGAAGCACAAGTTATAGATTTACACGATAAAATCGTTGTCAGAGATGAACATGGCGAGAGAATAGAAACGACAGTCGGCAGAATTATCTTTAACGAAACAGTCAGAAAGGCTCTTGCATAGTCACTTATCAGAATTAGAACCATAATTAGATTAAATTAAAGGGAAGAATTTAAAATGAATAATACAATAATTCCAAAAAGCAGCAAGAAAAACATCGATTTTATTAATAAAATCATGGATAAAGGTGCTTTGAAGGACCTCCTGGCTCAAATTTATCTTGAGTTTGGCGGTGCAAAATCAGCAGCTCTTGCTAATGCATTGAAGAATCTTGGATATAAATATGCAACAAAATCCGGTGTTACTATTTCAATCAAGGATTTGGAAGTTCCGCCTTCAAAGAAAGAACTGTTGGCAGAGGCAGAAGAAGAAATTCAAAAGTCAACTCACAGATATTTGAAGGGGGAAATTACCGAAGTAGAAAGATACACAAAGGTAATTGACACCTGGTCAGAAACTACTGCAAAACTTACAGAGCAGGTTGTTGAAAATTTTGACAGATTGAATCCGGTTTATATGATGGCTTTCTCCGGTGCGAGAGGTAACTTATCACAGGTATCGCAGCTGGTTGGTATGCGTGGTTTGATGGCTGATGCACAGGGACAAATTATCGACTTGCCGATTAAGTCTAATTTTAAGGAAGGTCTTTCTGTTACTGAATATATTATTTCGTCATACGGTGCTCGTAAAGGTCTGGTAGATACAGCGTTAAAGACAGCTGACTCCGGATATTTGACAAGACGTCTGGTTGACGTTGCACAGGATGTAATTATCAGAGAAGATGATTGTCATACAACTAAATGTATTGAAATGAGAGCTATCCATGACGGAGAAAAAGTTGTTGCCAAGTTGAAAGACAGACTCTTAGGCAGAACGATAGCAGAAGATATAAAAGATGCTGACGGAAATGTTATAGTTCCTGCTCAAACAACTATGGA
>CASDVD010000103.1 GCA_949284155.1 uncultured bacterium
GGCTGCAAACTTGCGGATGCTGTAATTATCGCAACTGACCATGAAGAGATTTTTAACTGTGCGAAATCTTTCGGTGCTGATGTTGAAATGACGAGGAATGACCACAAATGCGGCTCAGACAGGATAGCGGAGGTTGTGCAGCGTCATCCGGAGTTTGAATATATCGTGAATCTTCAGGGTGATGAACCGATGATAACATCGGAAAGTATTGACAGCGCTATATCTGTTCTTCAAAATAATCCTGCTGCTGATATTTCTACTCTGTTAAGAATAATAAAAACGGAAGAGGAGCTGAATAATCCCAATCTGGTTAAATGTGTGGTTGATAATAACAACTTTGCACTTTATTTTTCCCGTTCAAAGATTCCGTATGAACGTAATTTGAATGAGGCAATATTTTACGGACATATCGGGCTGTACGGATACCGCAGGGAATCGTTGTTCAAAATGACGAAGCTGCCGCAGTCAATGCTGGAAAAGACGGAAAGTCTTGAACAGCTCCGGGCTTTGCAGTACGGGATGAAGATTGTTACTTCTGTTGTTGATTTTGTTCCCATAGGTATTGATACAAAAGAAGATATTGAGGCTTTTCAGAAAGCTGTTGCTGCTGCTAAATAATATAGTTTTTGCAAAAAAAAAGCTTAATCGGTATGATTAAGCTTTGGAATGAAATTTCTTTGCATTCCTCGTTTGTGAAGTGTGTGAAAGTATGAAAGTAAATGAAGTAAGTGTAAGAAGTGTAAATTATGCGTTTTAAATTCTCTTTATTTCCTCGTTAATTAAATTTCTCTGTTGTCTCTAATTCTCTTGTGGTGCGGGTTTAACCGATTTGTTTTTTTGTTTCTCTCGTACTTATATAAAAAATTTTTTATATAAAAAATTGCCTTTTTTTATTTCGTTTATATATAAAATCGTAATATTTCTTAATGTAAATTCTGCTAATCTGTAATATATAGCGGTTTTAGTATGTTTCAATGCAGTTTTAAATTTATTTGTAGTAAAATTTTTGTATAAAGTATTTGAAAAAGGGAAATGATTATGTCTGAAATATTAACAGGTGCTCAAATAAGAGAAGCATTTTTGAAATTTTTTGAAGAAAAACACCAGTCAACACGTGTTCCGAGTTCCAGCCTTGTACCGGATAATCCGACAGTTCTGTTGACAACAGCCGGGATGCTTCAATTTGTACCGATATTTTTGGGCTATGAAGAACCGCCATACAGCCCTGCACGTGCAACAAGCTGCCAAAAGTGTGCAAGAGCGGGCGGAAAGGATTCTGATATTGAGAATGTGGGCAGAACGCCGAGACACCATACTTTTTTTGAAATGCTCGGAAATTTTAGCTTTGGTGATTATTATAAAAAAGAAGTTATACCCTGGGCGTGGGATTTTGTTACAAACTATTTGAAACTTGATAAAAACAGGCTGTACGTTACTATTTATGAAACTGATGACGAGGCGTTTGAGATTTGGACAAAAGATGTCGGTGTACCTGCCGAAAGAATTTTCAGAAAAGGCAAGAAGGATAATTTCTGGGGCCCTGTTTCCGATGTAGGTTCATGCGGCCCTTGCTCTGAGATACACTATGATTTGGGTGAAGAACTCAAATGCTGTGATGATTGTTCTGTTGCTACGTGTGAATGCGACAGGTGGGTTGAGATATGGAATCTGGTCTTTACAGAGTTGTTCAAGGATAAAGAAGGTAATTATACTCCCTTAGAAAAGAAAAATGTTGATACCGGGATGGGTCTTGAAAGAATAACAATGGTTGTTCAGGGCAAAACTTCCACTTTTGAAACAGACCTTTTAAAGCCTATTTTGGATAAGGTCTCTGAAATGTCAGGAGTTGCGTATAAGGCAAATGAAAAAACGGATATTTCATTGAGAATTATTACAGACCATGCGAGATGCGTATCATTTATGATTTCTGACGGTATTGTTCCGGGCAATGAAGGACGCAATTATGTATTGAGAATGATATTAAGACGTGCGTTGAGACATGGAAAGATGCTCGGTTTAGAGCTTCCGTTCTTGTATAAGCTCGTTGATACTGTTGTTGACAATTATAAGGAGGCATATCCGGAATTAGAAGATAACAGGGCAAAAATAAAATCCGTTATTCAAAAAGAAGAAGAAAAATTCAAAATGACGCTGGACAGAGGCCAGAAACTGCTTGATGATATTTTGGCTTCCAATCCTTCAATGATAAGCGGTGATGATGCGTTTAAACTTTATGATACATTCGGTTTCCCGCTTGAATTAACGGTTGAAATTGCTGAGGAAAAGGGTATAAGCGTCGATAAGGACGGTTTTACCGCTTGCATGCAAGAGCAAAAAGAACGTGCCAAAGCTGCCGCACAGAAAATTATTCTTACCGATGACCTTGTATATGTTGATATAGAAAAAGAAAAAGGCGAAACGGATTTTGTCGGGTATAGTGAAAATACTGCGGCTGGAAAGATTGTCGGAATAGTGTCCGACACTAACAGAATTGAGAGTGCAGAGGAAGGCGAAACGGTTGATATTATTTTGGACAGAACTCCGTTTTATGCTGAATCAGGCGGCCAAGCCGGTGATACCGGAGTTATTGAAGGTGAAAACTTTAAGTGTGAAGTTTTGAATACATTTAAGGTGGACAAGCTTTGGGCGCACAGGGTAAAAATTTCGGAAGGCACGGCAAAAGTCGGAGAACAGGTTAAGGCTGTTATAGATACGGCAAGAAGGAAAGAGATTACTATACACCATACGGCAACTCACCTTTTGCAGGCTGCATTGATAAAAGTTCTGGGCAATGAAGTTAAACAGGCCGGTTCACAGGTTGAGCCCGATAAAACCAGATTTGATTTTTCCTTCAGCCGTGCTATGACCGCTTCTGAAATTCATCAGGTTGAAGAGTTGATGAATAAATGGATTTCAGAGGGTATTGAGCGTCATACCGAGGTTATGGATATTGAAGAAGCACAAAAAACCGGTGCAATGGCTCTTTTTGGCGAAAAATACGGTGATAAAGTGCGTGTTGTTTCTGTCGGCAATATTTCAAAAGAATTGTGCGGCGGTACTCATGTGGATAATACGGCTCAAATCCGTCTTGCAAAGGTTGTTCAAGAATCCGCTATTTCCGCAGGTTCACGAAGAATTGAGATAGTTTGTTCAAATGCTGCGTTTGATTATCTCAATGCGAAGGCCGAGCAGTTAGATAAACTTGCACATAAGTTTAAATCCAAGCCGGAAGAGGTTGAAGAACGTGTAGAAAAACTTTCTGAAGAAAACAAAGCTTTGAATAAAAAGATATCGGATTTGCAGGAAATAGCAGCTAAAGCAAAGCTGTCCACGATAGAAACAAAAGCACAGAATATTTCTGACGGCAGGATGGTGATTGCCAAGATAGATAACTTTGAGCCGGCAATGGTAAAAAATGCTGTTGAAATGCTTTCTGACAGATTCGGAAAATATGTCATAGTAATGGTTTCCGTAAAAGAGGACGGGCTGTTTATTATGGTGAAAGTTTCTGAAAACTTTGTTCAAAAAGGTGTAAATGCAGGAAAAATCGTTTCTGAAATTACTGCAGCCTGCGGCGGTAAAGGCGGCGGACGTCCAAACTTTGCTCAGGGTGCTGCAAAAGACAGTACAAAACTCGATGAGGTGCTGGCGGTTGTTGAATCTGAGGTCAAATCGCTTGTCAAATAACATTGAATATTGTTATTTATAACGGGTTTTTAATATTTTCTTTAAAAAATTTCGTTTTTATGCAAGAATTTTTTTAAGATGGCAATATGCTGTTTAATCGTAGTAATAATAGATAAAAGGAAAAACAAAAATGGCAAGACAAGTTCCATTAGAAAAAGTGAGAAACTTCGGTATTGCGGCTCACATTGACGCCGGTAAAACAACTACTACTGAACGTATCTTATTTTACACGGGAAAAACACACAAAATAGGTGAAGTACACGACGGTGCAGCTGTTACAGACTTTATGGATCAAGAACGTGAACGTGGTATCACTATTCAATCCGCAGCTGTTACAGCTATGTGGAAGGGCCACCAGTTGAATATTATCGACACACCCGGTCACGTTGACTTTACAATTGAAGTAGAACGTTCATTACGTGTATTGGATGGTGTTGTTTCAGTTTTTTGCGCCGTAGGCGGTGTTCAATCACAATCTGAAACAGTTTGGAGACAGGCTAACAGATATGAAGTACCGAGAATGGTCTTTGTTAATAAAATGGACAGAACAGGTGCAAATTTCTATCGTGTTCTTGACCAGTTAAGAACACGTCTGGGTGCTAATGCTCATCCTATTCAACTGCCGATTGGTGCGGAAGATCAATTTAAAGGTATTGTTGATTTGTTGGAAATGAAAGCTTACATTTATACAAATGATCTCGGTACTGATATTAAAGTTGAAGATATACCTGCGGATATGGTTGATAAAGCTAACGAATACCATGCATCTCTTGTTGAAGCAATCTCTGAACATGATGATGACTTGATGATGAAGTTTTTAGAAGGTGAAGAGCCTTCTATTGACGAGCTGAAAAAAGTACTTAGAAAAGCTACTTGTGAGAACAAAATCGTTCCTATGTGCTGCGGTACTGCTTTCAAAAATAAAGGTGTACAGCTTCTGTTAGACAATGTTGTTAATTATCTGCCTTCGCCGGTAGATGTAAAAGCTATTGAAGGTGAACTTGAAGATGGTACAAAGGTGGAAAGACACTCATCTGAAGATGAACCGTTCTCTGCTTTAGCATTCAAAGTAATGACTGACCCTTATGTAGGACGTTTGACATTCCTGCGTGTATATTCAGGTAAACTTTCTGCAGGTTCTTATGCATTAAATGCTACTAACGGCAAAAAAGAACGTATCTCAAGACTTGTACAAATGTACGCTGACCAAAGAAATGAAATTTCAGAAGTTTATGCAGGTGACATTTGTGCGGCTGTCGGTTTAAAAGATACTACAACGGGTGATACATTGTGCGATGAAAAAGCACCTATCATTCTTGAAAGAATGACCTTCCCTGAACCTGTTATTTCGGTAGCAATTGAGCCTAAAACAAAAGCTGACCAGGATAAAATGGGTATTGCTCTTCAAAAACTTGCAGA
>CASDVD010000104.1 GCA_949284155.1 uncultured bacterium
GCACAAGCATCGGAAGGAACAGTATCTCTCGTTATCGGGCTGGGTTCAATCGGACTTCTTATGGGACAGGCAGTAAAAGCATTTAAAGGTGATGTAATAGGCTGTGATTTGATTCCGGAAAGAGTAGATTTAGCTAATAATTTAGGGTTCGATTGTTCAATTTTGTTTGAGAACAATGACGACACTTCGGCAAAAGTAAAAGAAATGACAGAAGGTTATGGCGCAGATATTATTTTTATGACCTCCGGCTCTGACAAAGCCATTGATTTTGCATTAAAATCTGTTCGTGACGGAGGAACAATACTTGTTTTTTCATCAGTGCCAAGCGATGAAGGATACACCAACAATGATATTTATTACAGAGAATTAAAAGTAATGGGCAGTTATTCACCTTCACCTGCGGATTTAAAAACATCCTATGCACTTTTAAAAAATAAGAAAGTTGTTGTAAAGTATCTTTCAACCCAATACCCGCTGGAAGAACTTGAACAGGCGATAAATGATACCATTAATAATAAAACATTAAAGGCATATATAAAATTATGAAAATGAAAGCCATAAGATACTACGGGCCCGAAGATATCAGATATGAAGAAACAGAGGTTAAAGAGCCGGGTGATAATGAAGTACTGGTAAAAATTGAAGCAGCTCTGACCTGCGGTACTGATGTAAAGACTTATCACAGGGGACATCCGGTACTTATAAAGAAAGTACCTTCCGGATTTGGTCATGAATTTGCCGGAATCGTAGCCAAAACGGGGAAAAAAGTAGTCGGATTCAAAGAAGGCGACAGAGTTGTTGCAGCGAACTCCGCACCTTGCGGAAAATGTTTTTTCTGCCTGCGTCAAGAATATAACCTTTGTGAAAATCTTGATTTGTTAAACGGTGCATACGCAGAGTACATTACCATTCCTCAACGTATAGTAGAAAAAAATCTTTTGAAAATACCTACAGGACTGAGTTTTGAACGTGCAGCATTTTCAGAACCGCTGGCTAATGTAGTGCATGGTATAGAAAAAACAGAAATAAAACCGGGACAGACAGTCGGCGTTATGGGAATCGGCCCTATAGGCTTAATGTTCGTACGTCTGGCCAAATTAAAAGGAGCAAGAGTAATTGCTGCAGGAAGAAACCCGTTAAAGCTTCAACTGGCAAAAGAATTTGGTCATGCAGATGAGGTCATTGATTTAAAAAAATATCAACATCCTGAAAAAATCTTCAAATCATTCACTGATGAAGGAAGAGGCCTCGATGTCGCAGTAGAATGTGTCGGACTTCCGGAAATATGGGAACAAATGTTTTCTCTGGTAAGAAAGGGAGGAACAGTACATTTATTCGGCGGCTGCAAATCCGGTACCGCTGTGAATATTGATACAAGAAAACTTCATTATGACGGAATAAAAATTTTGAGTGTATTTCATCATACGCCTAAATATTTCAGGCAGGCGCTTGAATATATTGCTAACGGCGATGTGGATGTTAATAAACTTATTACGGCGCAAATGCCGCTTGAAAAAGCCAAAGAAGCTATTGAACTGCACTCATCAGGTAAAGCGATAAAAGTTTTAATTACACCTTAAATTATTTCAAATAAATTTCTTCAAGATTATGCGCAACTCCGCCCAATTCAGTCGGATGAATGTTACCAAATTTTTTGCGGACTGCAGTAATTCTTATAGGAGAATATAAATATATTATTGGCTTAATGTCATAAATAAGCTGCTGGTATCTTTCATATAGCTCTTTTCTTTTGTCAAAATCCAATTCAAGAGCAGCTCTGTCAAAAATATTATTCAGTTCAGTTTCCCAAGGAAAGCGGATTTTATCCTCAAAAGGTTTGGTTCTTTGATTAAAAATATGAAGAGTGCCGTTTGAATACCACACATTTTTTCCGCCATATGGCTCAAGCGGATTACCTGTAAACCCGAGAATAACAACATCCCAGTCCAGAGTATTAGTCAGACGGTTCACAAGAGTATTAAATTCAACAGGCTTGAAATTAACACTCATGCCCAAATCTTCCAAATCCTGTTTGACCATAACACCGACAGATTCTCTTTCAGTGTTTCCTGCATTTGTATACAAATCAAATTCCACTTTGTTGCCGTCTTTATCATAAAGCTTTCCTTTTTTATCAAGATAAAAGCCCGAAGCTTTAAGGTATTCTTTTGCCTTGTTAAGGTTCTGCAGATGTCCTTTTGCAACCTTTTCATTTAAATAAATAGAAGATAGCGGCTCCGGAGTATATAACGGAGCACCTACACCTGAGGCAACATTAAACACCATATTCTCTCGGTCAAGAGCATAGTCAACCGCATATCGAAAATTTTTATCAGAAAACCATTTTTGCTTTACAGGGCTTACATAATATTTCCCCTTGTCATTTTTTCTTGTGTTCATATTAAAAGAAAGATACAAAGTACCGGTATCAGGCCCCAGATTGTATATTTTATAATCGGAATTCTTTTCTTTTTCCTTAAAAATCGAAACATTAGCCCCTCTCAAAGATACCATATCCAATTCACCCGACTTAAATTTAAGCAGCTCATTATTCAAATCACCGACAATCAGCATAATGTATTTATCAAGATAAGGAAGCCGCTGATTTTTTGAATCCAGCATGGGATATTGAGGATTTCTTTCGTACACAATCCTTTGAGC
>CASDVD010000105.1 GCA_949284155.1 uncultured bacterium
GATTTATCACTGTATAATAAAACCGGTCAAAATTTATTTAATTGCAGACAGTTCAACAAGATTTTTCTGCCAGTTTTCAGCTTTTTCAACATAAAAATCCGCACCTTTTTGAATACAAATTTCTCTGTGTTCAGCCTTTGAAGAAGCGGTAATAACACCGATTCTGGTATCCAGCGATTTCATTTCCCGCAGCTTCACCAGTTCTTCTAAAAGAATAAATCCCTCTTTTTCAGTGGGCAAAAACAAATCCATAATAACAAGATTAAACTTAAATTTTTTGTACTTATCTACAGCATCATAAATATCTTTCGCAACGGTTACATGAAAGCCGAGATTTTTATACAGCACTCCTAGCTGATAAGTAATAATACACAAATCATCAATTATTAAGACACTTTCATCCTCATACCCGCTCGAGGAATCATCTCTTTTTGAGGTATAAAATTTTTGAGCATTACCGCTTTGAGGGGTTTTAAGTTTGTATATTTTGCTCTCAACAGCATCCACCAGCTGCTTTAAATCATCTAAAGTAATATCCGCATTTTCAGGAGGCGTTTTTTCTGCCAGCATATATAATTTATTCACAAAATCCAAATCTACCTTAATATCATGCAAATCACTCATAGGATGTCCTCTGTTCAAATAACTTTTTTTATTTTACAGATTTTTGAAAAAAATGCCACCATTTTTTTGACGTATCTTTTCTCCTGTGAGTCAAAATACAATTATTAAGGATTTTCACAAGCTGCGCATCCGACAGATTAAAATGCCGTTGTAAATCCAATATATATTTATTTATATGTTTTTCGGCAATCTTCGGATTGTCATTTTTTTTATCAAGCAGATTGTCGTTCATGTTCACTCCTTATATATTCATAATACAAGGAAGCTGACAAAAAACATTATCACTTTGGATTATTTTACTTTATTAGTTCTTTCACGAAATTTGGAAGAGCAAATCTCGCTTTATGATATTCTTTGTTATAAATTTTACAAAGTTTTGAAACTTTTTCAGCTCTCTGTTCATCAATATAATCAAGAGGTTTCACACTTTCGGAACAAAAAGCCCAAGACCAGTACCCGCCGGGATATGAAGGAATCGGCCCCGTAAAACAGTCAACTATCGGGAAAACTTTTCTTAATAACGGATACATCATCTTCATCTCTTTTTGGTTAATAAAAGGAGACTCAGACTGGGCCGCCATTATGCCGCCTTCTTTTAGCGCTTCTTTTACATTCGTATAAAATTCTTCCGTAAACAATCCCTCTCCGGGGCCCATAGGATCTGTAGAATCTATTAAAATAACATCATACTGTTTCTTTTTGTCTTTGATAAATTCAATTGCATCTTCAATTCTGATTTCAGCTCTCGGATTTTCTAACTCACACCCGATAGCAGGCAAATATTTTTTGCAAGCATCCACAACCATTCCGTCAATTTCGCATAAAACTACTTTTTCAACAGTATCATGTTTCAAAACTTCTCTGATGGTTCCGCCGTCGCCGCCTCCGATAACAAGAACGGTTTTAGGGTTTTTATGTGCACACATCGGAATATGCGATATCATCTCATGGTAATAAAATTCATCTCTTTCAGTAGTCATCATTAACCCGTCAAGAGTCAGAACTCTGCCCATAGACTCGGTGTCAAAAATATCTACTTTCTGAAATTCAGACTGAGCACTGAATAATGTTTCTTTAACCGTCATACAGCAGCCAAAACCGTCTTTGCTCAATTCACAATATCTCATATCCAACATTAATTTATCCTCATTTTAACATTTTAACTATCAGTGTTGATTATAGCACGCAAAAGCTCTATGTAAAATAATCGGCGGGGTTTTCACGAACCATCAGCCCCGCCTCGTCTTAGGAAGGATATTGTTTATTATTTATAACTTTCTTGAAATTCCGACAGCAATACCAAAAATAGTCAAAGATTCTTCTGGCTCAATCACGGGATAATCGGGATTTTCCGGCTGGAGCCAAACCTTTCCGGCTTTCATACGGAGTCTTTTGAGCGTATACCCTCTGTCCACAAAAGCCAGAACTATATCACCGTCTTTTGCGGCGGAACATTTTTTCACAATTACTGTATCTCCGTCAAATATTCCCGCATTCACCATAGAATCGCCGGATACCTTAAACATAAAAGTTGACGGATTATCCAAATCAAAGCTCTCATCCAGCGAAACTCTTTTTTCAATATAATCTTCCCCGACAGAAGCAAATCCCGCCCTCACGGAAGAAGAAAAAAGTATGGCACCGAATTCTGAAGGCGAGATAAAAAAGCGTCCGTTCTTTTCACATATCAGATTTTCTTCTTTCAGTTTATTAAAGTACTGCCACACAGAATTTTTGTGTTTATATCCAAGGTCATGCGCTATTTTTTCATAACTTGGAAGCGGTTCTTTACCATATAATTTTTTAAGGTTTTCAAAAAATTTTTTTTGTTTCTCACTTGCCATATTTTTATTATAGACAAACGTCTATAAATTGTCAAGGATTACAACAATTGGCAATTTTTTCTTTTTTAACGTTTTAATAAAAACAAAAAACATCTAAAAGAAATTTCAAATGTTAAAAGTATTTTTCTCAAATCCTCTGCGCAACAGTTTTTCAAAAATATCCGGTACCGCTGCTCAAGTTGAGCGTCCGGCTGATAAATTCCGTTCAAAATTTACTGATTATAAAAACTTATTGCTCTCAAATTTCATCAAAAATAAAGAAAAACCCGAGTTTATAAAAAAACTTCAAACGGTAAAAAATGAAGCAGAGCTTGATGAATTGTTAACCCAAGAAACAGAATCACGTTTCATTTACCACATGTCAGAATGCATACTGGATAAAGATTTAAATTTACAAAAACACGTAATTTTGCACAGTACTACGCTCGCTTTGGAACAATATATCAATAAACTGTGCTTGAAAGAAGATATACGGCTGGCAAATTTTTTAAAAAACATTGTAAAAAAAGATACAAACCCCGAAATAATTGCAATTAAACAACGGATATTTAAAAATTTTAATATAAAAAATCTCTATTTTGATAATAATCTTGAATTTGCACAAACCTGCCTCGATGCAATGCAAATTCTGAAAAATAATAATATAAAACCGCCAAACATAATTATCGGCAGCAGATACATCCCTGATGGCGCCGGTATAACTCTAAACACAACTGAAGGAAAAGTCATCGCACTTAACACAATCCTGAAACCATCATGGTACGGCTCCACTCAAAGCCCGATGCACAAAATTATACATGAATGCGTCCACTGCACGCAGCCAAATCTTATTGCATTCAATCTGCAAAAAATACCAAAAAAATTTACAGAAACCATAAATGAACTTTCACCCTATGCAAGCGGAAATTTTGCAAAAGAAGTCCATGCCGAGCTGTATACTAAAAAATTGCTCGACAAGTTGAGTGAAAACGAAATAAAACTGGCATCGTATTTTGAAAATAAAAAGTTGGATGATAAATCATTCAGCCAAACTTAGTGTTGCTGGGCAAGTATGCCCAACAATAAAATTAGACATTAATCAGCACAGTTATTTTTAACGGCAGAACAAACTGCCTTTAGGCTTCTTAAAAAATATGCCCGGGGGGATTCGAACCCCCGGCCTTCAGCTTCGGAGACTGACGCTATATCCAGCTTAGCTACGGGCACATGTAAATTATTAGAAATCTCTTTTAAATTATAACATATTAAGCTATAATGAATATTATTAAAATGAGTGAAAAATATGTACTTAAAAGATTGTATTTTCTGCAAAATTGCAAACGGTGAAATTCCTACAGAAGCTGTATATCAAAACGAAAAAGTTTTTGCGTTTAACGATATCAACCCGCAGGCACCGGTGCATGTTCTTATTATTCCTAAAGAACACTATGCCTCACTGAATGAGCTGGACGATAAAGAATTGATGGGTGAACTTTTTGCTGCGGTGAAAAAAGTGGCTGAAAAACTCGGAATTAAAGAATACAGAACAGTAATTAATACCGGAAAATCCGCCGGACAAGAAGTTTTTCACATACATTTGCATGTTCTTGCGAACAGAGATATGAAATGGCCCCCGGGTTAATAAGGATAAAAAATGTTTGATAATATGTCGTTAATAATGCTTATCCTTGTCTTCATTCTTGTATTTGCGTATCTGTTTTTAAGATTTAATGATAAAAAGAATGAGGACAACAGTATAAGAAGCCTGAGAAACATCTCTCCCGAAGAAGCAATTCAGGAGGTAGAATCGTGCATACTGAATAAAGATCACCGTGCCGCTCAGGAATTTGCTACGAAATATCTTGAAATGGATCCGGGTTTCAATGATTTGCGGCGGCTGCTGGTAAGATCATTAATTGAAACGAAAAAGGAATATGAAGCTATCACTCACCTTTTGGTTCTGGTGAATGATAACCCGGCAGAAGTAAAGCTCCACCTGCAATTAGCCGTTCTTTACCAGAATACACGACAGTATAAACGTGCAATCCAATATTACAATAATGTAATAAAAGAAGACAGCTCAAATCTAATGGCAACAAGAAATCTTGCCTCTTTATATATGTATGAGCGGCAATTTGACTCGGCGCTAAAAACTTACAAACAACTGGTCAACGCAATCACTGAAGAAAAAGATAAATTGGAAATATACATCGCAATGGGCGATATATATATGAATCAGGGCGAAAACAAACTCGCCATGGACAACTACAGAAAAGCTCTGTATATCAATGAAAATAATACAAGTCTCCTGAAAAAAATCAGAAAGTTATATACAAGATTAAAAGATACAAACGGAATAATAAGAATCTCTAAACAACTGATAGAACTTGAACCTCAAAAATATGAATACTACAAAGATTTAATTGAATTATATTTTGAAATAAAAAAATATGATTTGGCACTGGAATATGCAAATAAAGCCATGAACCTGCCCAAAAAAGATGAAGCATCATTGAAAGCACTGATTGCAAGAATTTATACCTATACAGGAAAAGCTTCTCAAGCCGTAAAACTGATTAAAGAAGAAATGAATTACGACAGAAATGATATCGAACTGGTAAAAACTCTTGCAATGGCACACTGCAAAGATAAAAAATATAAAAGAGCTGTCGAAGTTTGTATGGATGCCATTGAAGCTGCGCAGCCGGCTGCGGTTCCGAGACTGCAAAATATTATAAGCACAATTCTTGCCGAAGAAGGCGTTTACCTCTTTGAACTCGGACAAACTGCAGAAGCATTCGAAAAATTTTCCGAAGCTTTACAGTACAATAGCGACAATCCGGAAGTCTACTACAAACTCGCTTCAACAAACAGGACAGTAAAAAACTACTCAGAAGCAATAAAAAATTGTAAAAGAGCAATAGATTTATCACCTGAAAACAGCAGCTACTACGAATATCTTGGCGATATTTATACAGATTTGCAAAACCAGATTGAAGCAAAAAAACAATATAAAGAAGCTGTCTATATTGACCCGAGAAATGCCTCCGCACATACAAAATACGGTATTATTCAGGCCCACGATAAAGAATATCCCGCAGCTATCAAATCTCTGACTACAGCTGTCTCTATTGATGAAACAAATCCTGACATAAGATACAACCTTGCACTTATATACGAGCTTGCCGGAAAAACAGATCTTGCAAGGCAAGAATACAAAAAAGTACTTGCAATGGATCCGAACCATAAAGAGGCTAAAAATAACCTGCAAATTCTCGGTACTGATGAATAAACGCTAAAAAACTATACCGTCTCGTTAATCAACTTTTGCAAATAGCTGTATTTTGGATAATAAGTTTCAGGGTCAGCCTTCGCAGCTGCAATTTCGTCCTGCACCTGAACGAACAAATCCGCTAAAACAGGATCAAATTGCGTTCCGGCACATCTTTTTATTTCTTCTACAGCCGTTTCATGGCTCAAAGCTTTACGATACGAGCGTGTAGAGGTCATAGCATCGTATGTATCCGCCAGCGCAATTATCCGCCCGGAAAGAGGAATTTCTTCACCTTTGAGACCCTGAGGATAACCCGAACCATCCCATTTTTCGTGATGTGTACGAAGCCAGTTTGATATAACCGTAAGTTTCTTAATTCCCATCAACATTTTTTCCGCCTGCTCAGGATGTGATTTCATAATAGCAAACTCTTCATCCGTAAGCCGGCCGGGTTTGCATAAAATACTTTGCGGTATACCTATCTTTCCGATATCATGCAAAAGTCCCGCTGTTTCAATCTCTTCAAGCATTGTATCGTCAAGATTTAACTTTTTTGCCAGTATAAGAGAATATAATGTAACTCGCAGCGAATGACCGTGAGTGTATGGATCCTTAGCGTCCAATGCAGACGCAATTAGCTTTATTGTCTTATAAAAAAGCTCTCTCAAATCTTTTAAAATAGCTGTCTTATTATTCACCAAATCATATTTTTTTATACCTGACTCAATTGTCATTTTTAATTCAGCAGGATCAAAAGGCTTAACAATATACTGATATAAATGACAATCATTAATTGAATCAACTATTGCATCGACATCCAAATGCCCCGTCAAAAGTATTTTTATTATATCCGGATATTCATTGGAAACCTGTTTCAAAAAATCCGTTCCCTGCATCTCCGGCATTTTTTGGTCACTGACTATTAAAGAAATTTCCTTACCCTTATCTTCAACTATCTGTAACGCTTCTTTTCCGTTTGATGCGGTTAGAATGTTGTAATCTCTGTGCAGAGTCCTTCTCAAAAGCTGAAGATTATTTATCTCATCATCTACCAGCAAAATAGTATGTTTGTCCGTCCTGGAATTAATCTGGAGTATCTCGCCAAGACTTTGCTCAAATGTATCTTCGTTTACTAAAGCAAATTTATCCATACATACACCACATAATACATTCTTTTTATCGACACTTTCCAGCCGAAACTTTAAGCTTTTTTAAATTTCCATCTCGAATTTTTACAAAACTTAACTTTAGACAATTATATACTATTTTTAAAATAATTAAAAGAATGTAAAAACAGGAGAAATTAATGCTGACAAATCAATATGAACAAGGAAGAACTTTCATGGGCAGGCTGGACTACAAAACCGACCTGCTTGAAGAAATTAATAAAATTTGTATAAAAGAAAATATTAAAACCGGTTTTATTAACATAATAGGCGCCGTCTCAAGCCTTAAAACCGGCTTTTTTGACCAGGAAAAAAAACAATATATCCATACCGTCCACCAATCACAAACACCGCTGGAAATTTCATCTTGCATGGGAAATGTATCACTAAAAAACGGAAAACCCTTCTGCCATATCCATATTGTAGCGTCTGACAGAAAAGGACTATGTTACGGCGGACATTTAATGGATGAAACTACTGTCTACGCAGCAGAATATATCATCCAAGAAACTATCGGTGAAGAATTAGTAAGAGAACTTGACGAAGAAACAAAACTTCCGCTTTGGAAATAACAATACCCGACTAAAGTTCTATATCTGCAGAAAAAAGATTTTTCACACAGTCTTCGGCATCAACTACCCTAAGGCTGCCGTCATCGTTCAAAGATTCAGCATAATATTGAAATCTTTCCCCTCCGTCAGAAACAAAAATCTGCCCGCCTAAAAAATTGCTGTATTTTTCATATTCAGATCTGATAAAACAAAACCCGGTTTCCATAAAATCCGAATAATGTCTGAAAAACTCAGTGCTCAATATTTCTGCAAATTCCATCTTATTAACCTGCCTTCCTGTCAACAAATTCAAAGAAGCAGCTTTTTGTGAAATTCTGCATAAATCATCACCGGACATATTCAAATTCACACCAATGCCCAGTGCAAGCCCCTTGATACCTCCCCCAAAAACAGAAGATTCACAAAGAATACCGGCAATTTTCCCGCCGCCCGCAAGAACATCGTTGGGCCATTTTATATTTGCAGACACAGAATATTCTTTTAATACCGTGACAAGTACAACACTCAAATATTGCGTAAGATTCGCCGCATAAAGATAACTGTGCGGCTTCAATACAAATGTCAAATACAAATTACCCGTGCACCTTGAAACCCATTCCCTGCCAAATCGGCCATGACCGCCGGTTTGAGAATCAGCAATAACAATCTCACCATCTTCAAGCTCATCTATATTTTTAAGCACATATGAATTAGTGGAATCAATTCTCTCAAAGTGTATCATAGGGCTATTATAGCACTAAAAAAGCTCCCCCAAAAAGAAGGAGCTTTTTGATAAATTGATTTCTGAAATTATGCGGAAACTTTCTTCGCAGTTTCAACGATAACTGAAAAAGCTTCAGGTTCATTAACTGCCATTTCTGCAAGCATCTTTCTGTTTACAGAAATTTCAGACTTTTTCAATGCGTTCATAAATTTAGAATAGCTCATACCATGAGCTCTGACAGCAGCATTAATTCTCACAATCCAGAGTCTGCGCATATTTCTTTTCAGATGACGTCTGTCTCTGTATTGATATTTAAGTTTTTTCATTACTGCTGTATTAGCTACTTTGAAAATTCTGCTTCTGGCACCCTTAAAGCCTTTAGCCAATTTTAATATTTTTTTATGTCTTTTTCTTAAGACGTTACCACGTTTTACTCTCATTGTTCAGCCCTTTCCTATCTTGAATACTTCATGTAAGGTAACTCCTTGGAAATCAAATCCAAGTTAACGGAAGCAACTTCATGCATTCCGGCGAGTTTTCTTTTTCTGCTTACTGACTTGTGTTGAAGCAAGTGTTTTGTACCTGCCGAACGTCTGAGAATTTTACCGGAAGCGGTTACTTTATAACGTTTTGCAGCCGCACGGTGAGTTTTCATTTTTGGCATAGTTTCTTCTCCTTCTTTTCTTAGAGTCATATTTGAACACCTATGACATGCCGTCCACAGAATGTCCATTCCCCTCTATAATACAACCACCATAAAATCCATGCAACCCTTTAATAGGGTGGCGAACCCCTTCCGATTTTTTCACGTCCCTCGTGACTGTTCAGCGGCACGGGGTTCCCTGTGCCGAGTTGCCAAGCACGGGTTTGTATTAGTTTCTGTATGGACGCAGCATCGGCCGGCATGTTTCTTGGGCTCCACCCGTTCTGCACCCGGGATGGAAATAAAAGCGTTAAGCGTATTCAGACAGCTTTTCAGAGATTTAGCGGAATTCATAAATGATTGTACTTCTACTTATGTAACAAATTTTTAATATTAAACATGAAATCCTAAAGCTATATGCAAAATGTGCCGATAAAATACATGAATCAAGATTAGTGTAAAGTGTAAAATAATGACTTTGTCAACAGACAAAACTCAATTGGCAA
>CASDVD010000106.1 GCA_949284155.1 uncultured bacterium
CAAAAATACTGTAATGATGCAGGGGCGGTTCCATTATTATGAAGGGTATCATATAAGCAGAATTGTTTATCCTGTAAAGATTATGAAGAAGCTCGGGGTAAAAACTCTTGTTATCACAAATGCAGCCGGAAGTGTCAACAAAAAATATAATGCAGGCGAATTGATGTTAATAAAAGATCATATTAATTTGATGGGAACCAATCCTTTGATTGGAGAAAATGATTCCAGTCTCGGTGACAGATTCCCTGATATGAGCGAAGTGTATAAAAAAGATTTGATTAAGCTTGCGCTGAAAACGGCAGAAGAGCTGGGACTTATTGTTCATACAGGTGTTTATGCCGCAATGAGCGGGCCGAGCTATGAAACTCCTGCTGAGATTAATATGCTCAGAAAAATGGGTGCTGATGCCGTTGGTATGTCGACGGTTCCCGAGGCATTGGTTGCAAACTATTGCGGAATGGAGGTGTTGGGTATAAGCTGCATTACAAATTCTGCAGCGGGTGTTCATCCCAGCAGGTTGTCGCATGTAGAGGTTGTTGAAAATGCTAACAAAGTCAAAGGCGATTTCAAAAATCTTTTGATTAAAATTATTGAACAACTATAAAAACTGTTTTTTATTTTATGAAATTTTGTTTAATTTACTTTCTCCGGGTGGGGTTTTTTGAGAAGCGTTTTTGATGTAATATAACAACATATAATTTAAATGGCATCAGAGGAAATTTTATGTTGAAGTTGTATAACACTTATTCGGATAAACTGGAAGAGTTTCAGCCAATAGAAGGCAATAAGGTCAATATGTATGTTTGCGGGCCGACTGTGTATGACAATCCGCATTTGGGACATGCACGCTGTTATATAACTTGGGATGTGGTATACAGATATTTAAAATTTCTCGGATATGATGTCAGATATTGCCGTAATGTGACCGATGTCGATGATAAAATTCTTGCCCGTTCGGAAAAGGAGGGTATTTCTCCTGATGAAGTTGCAAAAAAATATTATGAAATTTTTTCTCAATCCATGAAAAAACTTCACAATTCAAAGCCGGATATTGAGCCATTTGCGACGAAAAATCTCGGAGAAATGATTTCTATCGTTAAAAAACTTATTGAAAACGGATATGCATATGAATCGGACGGTGATGTATATTTTAGAGTGAAGAAGTTTACAAAATACGGCTATTTAAGTAAGCAGCCGATTGATGATCTTGTCGCAGGGGCAAGGGTTGAAGCTTCTTCAAAGAAAGAGGATGTGTTGGATTTTGCATTATGGAAAAAGGACGAGAAGCACGGATATAAAAGTCCTTGGGGAATCGGACGTCCGGGATGGCATATAGAATGTTCTGCAATGGCAAGAAAGCATCTTGCACCTGAAATAGATATTCATGCCGGCGGAGCAGATTTGATTTTTCCTCACCATGAGAATGAAATTGCGCAATCAGAGTGTGCTAACGGATGCAGATTTGTTAAATATTGGCTGCATAACGGATTTGTAACTATCAATAAAGAAAAAATGTCAAAGTCTCTGGGCAATTTTATAACTATTGATGATATTCTCCAAAAATATGATGCAAATACAATACGTTTCTTTATATTGACAAATCACTACAGAATGCCGGTGGAATTTAATGATGAAGCTTTAGATGCTGCTGCTAACGGTATTAAAAGATTAAGAAATTCTGTTAACGGTTTGCTGAGTTATGTCGGAAAAGAAAATCTTATCAGCGGCATAAACAGCGATGAAACAGAGCAGTTTAAAGTTGCAATGAATGAGGACTTTAATACTTCCAGAGCCTTGGCCGTGATGTTTGAATCGGCAACAAAGGCTAATAAGGCTAAAGATGACAATGATAGGGAGTCTGTTATAAAATATCTTTCATCTTTAATGATTATTGCAGATGTTTTGGGGTTTGATTTTGAGAAAGTTGAGCTTGATGAAAATCAATTAAAAGAAAAATTAAAGACAATAATTAATGATTTTGACTTTATAGAAGATAAAAATGCGTCTGCATCTGAAATTATGAAAAAGATTATCAAAGCAAGAAATGAAGCCAGAGCACAAAAAAACTGGGCTGTTGCGGATAAAATACGTGACGGGCTTTTAAAAATAAATATAGTGTTAAAAGATACTAAAGACGGAATTACAAATTGGGAGTTAAAATAAAAATGTTAAGTGTTGGTCTCACAGGGAATATTGCATCGGGAAAGTCGATTGTTGAAAGTTATTTTGAGAAAAAAGGCATACCGGTTATCAATGCGGATGATGTAACGCATGAGCTTATTGAAAAAGACAGAGAAATTCAAAGTAAAATAAAAAAGTTGTTTGCTCAGGAAGATATTTTTAATGATAACGGAAGTTTATCAAGAAGCAAGATAGGCCGGATTGTTTTTTCCGATCAGGACAAACTGGAAGAACTGGAAAATATTATCCATCCGGCAGTAATAAAAAAAATAGAAGAGTTTTTTGATAAAAATCGTGATGCTCAAATAGCAATTGCTTCAGTTCCTTTATTATTTGAAATAGATATTCAGCCAATGTTTGATAAAACAATTCTCGTTTGTGCTGATAAGAAAATACGGCTTCAAAGATTGATGAATCGCAACGGATATAGTCTGGAACACGCATTAGACCGGATAAATTCTCAAATTTCTCAGGAAGAAAAGAGAAACATTGCTGATTTTATCATTGAAAATAATAATGATATTCTTGAGTTAGAGCTTCAGATTAATAAAATTATTGAAAGATTAAAGGTATGAAAGAAGACAGTGTTCTAAAGCTGGTTTTTGGACTTCTGATTTTATTCAATCTTCAGTACATATTCTGGATAATACAGGTTCCGTATACTTTTTTGTTTGATGATTTTCGTTCAAAAAGTATGTTTGCGTCAACTACACATCTGCTGAGGGCTAATATCGGTGATATAAAAAAGGAATCTGTTGTCGGATTTTTATCGGATGTTCAGTCTTCTAAGGTTTTTGACTTGGTGGAACCGATAAAGGATTTTTATATGGTGCAGTTTGCTGTTGTTCCCGCCATATTAAAAAATGATATAGAAGCAAAATATGTTATAGGTGTTTTTAATGATAATACTATGGTAGATAAGAGGCTGAAAGTTTATAAAAAAATAAATAATAAAATGTATATTTTTAAACGGAGTGACGTGTAATGATTGGCGGAGTAGCGGGAATTTTGATTGCCTTTTATCTGGGCTTTTTCTTTCTTTCTCCATTTATGAAAAACAGTGCATTGGCGTTCAGGATTCTTTTTTCGGTACCTTTGGGGTTTTCATTAACTTCTTTTTTATATTTTCTGTTTATGATTTTTAATATATATAATTTTTCCTTTTACAGAAGCGTTGAGTTAGTTTTACTTGTTTTGGCAGGTATATTTTATTATTTCAAAAATGAACAGGAGCCTGTAAAGATTCCGGAATTTTCAAGACCGCTGTTTTGGTCTTGTTCCGCTGCAGTAATCTTTTATTTGCGGTATTTTATAAACAATACGCTGGGAAGCTGGGACGGATTTCGAATTTGGAATATAAAGGCTGAATTTTTATATCAATATTCTGATGTATGGAGAAATGTTTTCAAACTTCCGCATTTTATGATGCACAATGATTATCCTTTATTTCTTCCGTGCACTACTGCAAGGATATGGAAATATGCCGGTGTTGACAGTACAGATTTAAATCTTATTACCGGTTTGATTTTTACATTCAGTATAATATTTTTGCTTTATTTTACTGTCAAAAAATATAAGAATAAAAAACTTGCAGATGTTGTGTGTTCAATTCTTGCTTTAACAGTTCCTTTTATTACAAACGGAGCCTCACAGGCATCGGATATTCCTTTGAGTATGTTTATTCTAAGTTCTGCGGTTGCTTTATTATTTTTTATTGATGAAAGAAAAACAATATATATATTTCTTGCTGTTTTATTTTCCGGCTTAAGCGCCTGGGTTAAAAACGAAGGTATGATGTATTTTTTGATATTAGTAATGCTGGCTGTAATACTTTTGATTTATCTTAAAGAGTACAAAAAAATTATTGCGGCAGGTGTTAGTGCGCTAATATCAGCTTGTGTTTTATTTCTTATGAAAAATACAGCAAAGGCGCCTAATGATTTGTATTCCGGGTTAATACTTTTAAAAACATACAAACATCTGTGGCAGATAGATTATTATATTATTATCATCAAACATTTGATAAAATCGATATTTTTGAACTTTTCTATGGCATTTGCTTATGTACTGCTTTTTATTCCGGGGATAAAAACAGAAAAGAAAGCGGGTGTATTTGTTTTGTGGTCATTAATTTTTCTGATGAGTGCGGGATATTTTACCGTATACCTTCTTTCACCGCATGATATGGACTGGATATTGAAAAATTCAATTGAGCGGATTATTCTGCATATTTATCCTGTTTTTATATTGACATTAGCCTTGTGTATGAAATTAGGAGAAAAAGATAGGGCAAACTAATTATTACCTTTTTTTTAATATATGCTAAAATGTTAGAGGATAAATTTAAGGAATTAGCCAAATGAATAAAAATAATAAATTTTATATAATCTTATTATCAGCAGTATTAGCGCTCGGTGCTACGTTTGCAATTGCGGACACACCTGTTAAGAAAAATATTCAGCCTGCGGTAAAATCACAAATTAAGGATACTAAAGCTAAACCTGCCGAAAAAGAAATTGTTATTGATAAGGCAAGTTATGCTGCTGCCATGCCTTTAAATGTAGTGGCCAATCCCGCACAATATTTGAATAAGAAAATAAAATTGCATGCAACTTTTGATAAATTTTCAACACTCGGTCTGGACTATGCTCCGGCGATGCGTGACAGTCAGAAATATATTTCTTTTTTGATAAAACGTGATGATGTAAAAGATCATACAGTACCGCTTTCGGAAATGAAGATTTTTATAAAAAGAACTGAGGCGGAAAAATTTATAGATCTTGAATCCGGAGATATAGTTGATATATACGGTAAAGTGTTTTCAACAGCGCTTGGCGATCCATGGGTTGATGTTGACAAACTTGTTATAGTAACCCAAAAAGCAAAAACTGATAAAAAAGCAGAGTAATAAATAATGTTTTCTGAGAGGATTTATAATGGCGGAATACGAAAAAGATTCAGCTGTTGCTGAAAATAGTAAAGATAAAAAAGAAAAAAATAAACCGCAAAATTTTTTGACTATCCATGGCCACTTCTATCAGCCGCCCAGAGAAAATCCCTGGTTGGAAGCTATAGAACAGCAGGATAGCGCCCTGCCGTTCCATGACTGGAATGAAAGAATAAATCTTGAGTGTTATAATCCGAATTCTGCATCAAGAATAGTTGACAACAAAAATCGTGTGTTGGATGTGGTGGACAATTATTCGTTAATGAGTTTTAATTTCGGCCCAACATTAATGTCCTGGATGGAACAGTTTGCTCCGTTAACATATGAACGCATAATCAAGGCTGATGTTGTCAGTATGGATAAGTTTTCCGGCCATGGAAATGCGATAGCCCAGGTTTATAATCATATAATAATGCCTCTTGCCAATAAAAGAGATAAAGAAACTCAGGTAAAATGGGGAATAAAAGATTTCAAATACAGGTTCGGCAGAGAACCGGAAGGTATGTGGCTTGCTGAAACTGCTGTTGATGACGAAACACTGGAAGTCTTGGCGGATAACGGAATAAAATTTACAATCCTTTCCCCGTTTCAGGCATTGAAATGCAGAAAAATAGGTGCAAAAGATTGGGAAGATGTCAGCTGGGGGAATATAGATCCGGCAAGACCGTACAGATATTTTATAAAGAATTCTCCTAAAAAATATGTTGATTTATATTTTTATGACGGTGCTATCTCCCGTTCTGTGGCATTTGATAATATATTGAGAGACGGTAATGTTTTTGCCAAACGTTTGAGAGAAGGCATTTCGGATTTAAGAGATTATCCTCAAATCATAAATATTGCAACTGACGGCGAAAGCTACGGACACCATACAAAATTTGGGGATATGGCTTTGTCTTATGTTCTCAGGGTTAAAGCTAAAGATGAAGGATTCACTATAACAAATTATGGTGAATATTTGGAAAAGTTTGGTGTTACTCATGAAGCTGACATAAAACAGGCTTCATCATGGAGCTGTTTCCATGGGGTAGGCAGATGGAAGGACGATTGCGGATGTTCAACCGGAGGTCAGCAGGGATGGAATCAAAAATGGAGAAAGCCGCTGCGTGATGCGTTTGATTATTTACGTGATGAACTTGCCAAATTATTTGAGACTGAGGGTTCAAAATATTTTAATAAAAATCCCTGGGAGGTCAGAAATGAATATATTGACGTTATCCTTGACCGTTCAGAGCTTAATGTAAAACAATTTTTAAAAAATGTATTGAAACCTGATGTTGCGGATGACGGGAAAGTTGCGGCAATGAAACTTCTTGAAATACAACGTCAGGCAATGCTGATGTATACAAGCTGCGGTTGGTTTTTTGCGGATATATCAGGTATAGAGACAACACAGATTATGAAGTATGCTGCACGTGCAATGCAGCTTGCCGGTGACTTTACTTCTGCTGATTATGAAACAAAATTCCTTGAAATACTTGATAAAGCAAAGAGCAACATTAAAGAATTCGGTACAGGCAAAGATATTTATGAAAAATTTGTAAAGCCTGCGGTTGTTACTATTAAACAAATAGTAAGCCTGTATGCAATATCTGCATTATATGAAGATTTTGGTGATGAAACATCGTTCTATTCATATAATATAAAGCGAATTCATAACAAAATTGAATCGAGCGGAAAAAATACTCTTTCTGTCGGACGAATTGAGGTGCAGTCTAAAATAACACTTGAAAAGTTTGATATGATGTATGCGCTTTTGAAATTTTCAGGTGAAGATTTCCACTGTTCAATTAAAGAATATACAGACTCTACAGAGTATGCGGATATTCAAAAAGAACTCATGGATACTTTTGTAAACTATCCGTTGACGGAAATCATTCGGGCACTGGATGAAAATTTCGGAAAAGAATATTATACGTTGAAAAATATATTCATTGAAGAACGGCGAAAGATATTGAATCTGCTTCTTCAAAATAAGACAAATAAATTTACTAATTTATACAAAGAAATATATGAAGAAGGTAAAGGTTCAATCTATCACTTTAAGAGTCTCGGTCTCGAAGCGCCGAATGAATTCAAAATTGCTACGGCATATACTTTGAGTCGTGAGTTCAATCTTCTAATGAACAATTTTGAGAAATATCTTCTTCCTCATGATATTCAGGCCGCTATTGATATAAATGAAGAGGCAAAGACTATCGGCATAAAACTTGATAAAAAAATAGCTAATAATATTTTTTCTCAAAAAATAAATAAAGCTGTATTTGAACTTGCAAAAAATCCGGAGATACACAGAATCGAAATTATTTTGGATTTGTTCAAATGTGTTGAGCTTTTGGAACTTAATGTCGATATTTCCGAATCTCAAAATACATATTTTGTAAAAGTTAAAGATTTGGTGGACGAATTTGCAGAACATCCTGATGATATCAAGGATGATTATGACAGAAAATTTGTACTTCTTCTGTTGGAGCTCGGAGAAAAATTGAATATAAATATTGACTTTTTTAAAGCCAAATTCGATGCCATTATGTCACCGATAAAACCTTCATAGATTCATGGTCTTTACAAAGAACATTGTCTCAAATATGATAAAGATTAGTCGCTCTTCATTTGTAAAACAAAGATGCGTGTGATGAAAGGACTGCTTTGTCCGAATTGGGCACAAGAGAAGTAGATTATGAAAATTTCTGTTGATGATATAAAAAATGCAAAAAATAATGCACTGCAAATAAATTTTGAAGACAACATTAAAGGTGTTGATACGGACGGGCCGGTGCATGCTGAAATAGTATTTTCGTCTTTTGGAACATGTATTAATGCAAAAGGCAAAATTGTTGCAAATGTTAAGCTGACATGCGACAGATGTCTGAGAGAATTTTTACAAAAAATTGATGAAGAGGTTGATGAGACGTATGTGCTGGGAACCTTTACTGACAGGCATTCTCACGAAGTGGAATTAAAAGACGGCGATTTTGTAACGGATTTGAACGGCGAATCCGAAATAGATGTTGACGATTTAATTTATCAAACCTTAATATTAAATATTCCAAATCCGTCTGTTTGTGATATAAATTGTAAAGGGAGTGTCGAACTTGAAAAGTATATGAAAAAAGAATCGACAGACCCCAGATTAGAAGTTTTTAAGAATATGAAGATAAATGAGGAAAAATAACAATGGCAGTACCAAAGAAACGTACAGGTGCATCAGCACAAGGACATAGAAGATCAAACTGGAAAGCTACAGTTCCTGAAACTACAACTTGTAAAAATTGCGGCGCTTTAGTGTTAACACACACAGTGTGCACAGAATGCGGACAATACAAAGGCAAAGTTGTAAGCAGAAAATCAGAAGGTTTTCAAGAAGAAGCAGAAGAGAAAAAAGCTAAAAAAGCTCCTGCTAAAAAAACAAAAAAAGCAGCTAAAACAGAAGAAGCTAAAATCGAAGAAGTAAAATCTGAAGAAACAGAAGTTTCAGCAGAAGAAGCAAAAACTGAAGAATCCGCAGAAGATAAAGCTGAATAATAATTCTTAACTAATAGCTGAAAATAAAGGAAAGAATAAAGAAGTATGACGAGGATAGCAATTGACGCAATGGGAGGAGACCATGCACCTCAAGAGATTGTGGCCGGTGCAGTTTGGGCTGCTTCTGAATACAATGTGGGAATCGAGCTGGTCGGAAAACAGGATCAAATAGAAGCTGAGCTTGAAAAGATAAAAAGATTCGGAATACGCTGCACAAGCCCAAATGTTTCATACAGCAGAATTCGTGTAGATGTTGATAAACTCGATATAAAAGTAACACATGCGGAAGAAGTAATCGAAATGGGCGAAGCCCCGGGTCAGGCTATCCGTAAAAAGAAAAAATCGTCTATAGTTTTGGCAGTGAATGCAGTAGCAACCGGCAGCTCTCAGGCTGTTGTTGCTGCGGGGTCTACGGGTGCTGCAATGGCGGCAAGTTTGTTTGGACTTGGCAGACTGCCGGGTATTGAAAGACCTGCAATTGCTACAACACTGCCTACAATGAAAAACCCTGTTATTTTGATAGATTCGGGTGCTAATAGCAATTGTACACCTGATATGCTTTATCAGTTTGCTGTAATGGGTGAAGCTTTTTCAAGAGGTGTATTTGGTAATCAAAATCCGAGAATCGGTATCTTGAATATCGGAGAAGAGGCCGGGAAAGGTAATGAACTTGCGCAGGCTACTTATAAATTATTTGAAGAAAATCAAGATGAATTAAATTTCATCGGAAACATAGAAGGCAAAGAACTTTTCTCAGGAAATTGCGATGTGGTTGTTTGCGACGGTTTTGTCGGCAATGTTGCCTTGAAAGCAATAGAAGGTTC
>CASDVD010000107.1 GCA_949284155.1 uncultured bacterium
CCTTATACAGTAAGAGGTTTCAGGATGAGCGGTATTGGTACCGGCAGCGGATTTATGATGGGTTCTGCTGAATTTTTAACTCCTATACCGTTTATTGATAGATTTACTGAAGCAAAATTCCTTGATAACATTCGTTTGGCCGCATTTGTTGATGCAGGTCAGATTTATGGTTCTACAGTCACAAATGAAATTTATGACAGACCGTTGCATGCTATTACTGCAGGTGTTGGTGTAAGAATATTTATCCCGGGAATGGGCCCGCTGGCTATCGATTGGGGTTATCCTCTTACCGGAGTCGGCGACAACAGCAAAGGTGCGTTTACTTTTGGCGTAGGCGAGTTCTACTAGTTGTATGACTTCTGTCAATATTACGTTATAATAAAAATATGAAGAAGATTCTTGGTATTTTATTTTGTGTATTTATATTTTCCGGGGCAGGGTATAAAGGCACGCTGCCTAAAATAGGGCCGCAATTTGACTATTTGAAAGATGACCCTGCTGTAACTGCACCGATATACAATTCAATTGATGAGTTGGATGAACCTCCGAATTATACAAAATCGCCCAGAAGTAATAAAACTTATATTGATTTGATTTTAAAAAAGGATGAAACATCTCCGTATATTAATGATATAAATGATGTTTTGTTTCTCCTTGAAAAGATGAAAAAATGTATAGAAGAACAAGGCGATGTGCAAAAGTTCAATGCTATAGCGAGTTCTATAATAGATCATGCCGATTATTTGAATGAAAAATATGCATATAAGCCTGAGAAATATTATGTAACTTTCAAAAAAATACAGGAGCTTGCTGCACAGGCGAGAGCTGTTGCGACTTTGAGATGCGAGGCTCAGATTTATCTAAAATATTTGACTTATCAAAATGAAGGGCAAGTATACAGCAAAGAAAATATACAACGCCAGATTAATTATTTTTCACATGAATTAAATGATACAATTCAGCTTTTGAGAGATGCAAATTAGCCTTATTTAATAAATACCAGGCTAATGTATTTTTGTTTTTTGCAATGTAAATTCTAAATTGTATTGAAAAGCAGTAGATGAGGAATTACAATGCAGAGAAAGCTTTTATTATTGTTTATTGTTACTTTTTTAGCTGCACCGTCGTTTGCATATAAAGTGACGACATATAAACCGTTGCAGCCCCGTTATCCGCTTTCTCCATTGCATCCAATGAGCAGAATGCAGCCTTTACAACCATTACAACCGATGAAACCTCTGGAACCAATGACGCCTCTAAATTCAAATGAGTTGAGCAGTAATGAAAGTTATCCTAAAATTACACAAGTTGAGTCAATTCTTTTTAGGCGAACATATGAGAGAGAAAATATTTATAGCAGATTGAGCCGTATAGAATCAAAATTATTTAGAAGACAATTTTCTAACATGCCGCTGGCAAGCAGGATGGATAATATACTGGCTAATATAGATGAAGGTCAAATCTACGGTATTTCTTCAAGAGAAATATCAAAACTGGAGTCAAAAATTCTGGGCAGAACATTTGAATATGAGGACTCTGATTCAAGAATTACCCGTCTTGAAAAAGAGATGCTTGGTGCAATGCAGCAGGGAAATTTGAAACAAAGATTTTCTGTTGTAAAAACTGCCGCAAAACATTATAATGCCTTTCCTCAACAATATGCCAGAAATTCTGCATTTACACCCAATACATATTACGCTCCGAGACAAAAAGCCGGTTTGGTAACAAAACTTGTTGATTTTTTAGCCGGCGGCATGGGTATGGGTACTATGACCGGTTTTACACCGCCAATATATGACGCCTATCCCCAATTCAGTCCAGGAATGCCCGGCCCAGGCGCTGGCATGCAGGATTATTACATGGGCAGCAGGGGAGGCTTTTATAATAATAAAAATATTGGCTCGGGTGCGGGTGTTAAAGTTTTTTATTGAATATCGCAACTTTCTATGCACTTCTGGTATAATAATGTAAATAATAATAACGGAGGTGTATATGGCTAAAGAATGCAGTTTTGATGTGGTTTCTGAATTTGACCGGCAAGAACTTTTAAATGCGGTTGACCAAACAAAAAGGGACATTATTTCCCGTTTTGATTTAAAAAATACAAATTCTGATATATCGCTTGATTCAGATAAATCAATAACTATAACAACCTCTGATGACATGAAACTTAAAAATATTTTGGATATTCTTCAATCCAAGCTTGTTAAAAGAAATTTGAGTATTAAAATCTTGGATCCTCAACCTATAGAAAATGCGTTGGGCGGCAATGTACGTCAGGTTTTTAATTTGAAAAAAGGTTTAAATCAGGAATTGGCCAAAAGGATTGTGGCAGATATAAAAAATTCAAAGCTAAAAGTTCAGGCCTCCATACAAGGCGACCATGTGCGTGTAACTGGTAAAAGCAAAGATGATTTGCAGGATATAATTAAGTTACTCAGGGGTAATGAAGATTCTTACGATATTCCTTTGCAGTTTCAAAATTACAGATAGTTTTGTGATTATAAACCACAATAAATTATGAATTGTTAATATTTGTTTCATAAATATTTTTGCCTAGCAAAAAATAATCTTGTTGGATTTAATTTATAAGAGATTAGCTGCATGATTTATTACATTTGGTAAATAATCTCTCAATAAAAGGTTGAAAAACTTTTTGCTACAAATACAATTATTATAAGGTATTTATGAATATAGGCCATCAGCATAGCTTGAATATTGATAACAGAGGGTACATAAAGAAAAAGAGTGTAACCAAAGATATATTATCCAATAATTTTAATAGTGAAAAAACGCCTTTAGAGAGAACAACAAACAGAGTTAGCTTTAAAGGCGTTTCTTCTATTTTGATAAAAGACACTAAACCTATGGCTTATGAGTCTGCAATGAAGGCCATACGAAAGGCTGTCGGAAACAGTACTGATCTTCTCAGAAACCATATTATGGACAGCGAAACAATGAGCCAGAGGATTAAAATTGATAGTGCGAATGACACAATTGTCTTTAAGGAAAAACAGATTCCTTATCTAATTGTTGATGCAATGAAGTTCCCGTTTACGGACATGCCGTTTCTTTTGATGGATTGGGCATTAAAGGGACTAAAAAAGAAAGGGCCTTTTAAAAATGCCCGGTGGATTGAAAATATTCAAAATAAAAATTTCTATAAAAAAATGAAAAAGACCATGAAGGATGATGAAAAATTGAATGCCCTTCGTGGAAATTTGGAAATTGCCAATCTGTATAAATTTGATACTGAAGCATTGAGAAAAAGTGCACTTGTCCAAGATGCAATGAAAATGTTTGATCCTTCCACCGGAAACTATAACAGTGTCCATGAAAGGGCGCTCACCAGAATTGTAACCGGCTTTATACCAGCAGTTTTTCTGGCTAATGATGCCTATAACCTTTCAAGGCTATGTGATGATGATCCCAAAGCTGCTGACAAAGAAAAAAGTATCCGTTTTAATCAGGAAGCCAAAAGAGTTACATCAAATGCATATATTCAGTTGATTACACTGGGGGCACTTTCAAAATATATAAATAACAGTAAATTTGCCGTTGTTGCGACTAATTTCCTCACTATTTTGTTTACGGAAATGTATTCACGTATTTCTAACGGAAGACGAATTCATTTTATATCTCCGGAAGAAGCTAAAAGAATTAATGCAAAAGAAAATAATAAAAATATAGCAGTTTCTGAAAATTCAGATGCTGAAAAAATTCAACTTCCTGTATCAGAAAAAGTATCTCCTGCGTTCAAAAATAATTTATTAGAGCAAATCTCTCCTCAAAAAACTAATTTGCAGGAAAAACACCCTGCACTCTTTAAAGAGTTTTCATTAATGAATAATTTTAAAACTGCTCCTTCTGAGGATATGCAACCTGCGCCTGCTGTCAAAACTCAGGATAAAGAACTTAAACCGCTACTAAGTCTTGGTTCTATTGCTAAAGCAAGTGTTGCTGTGATTGCTGCCGGTTTTGCCGTAAAAGGGCTGCGCCGCATAAAAATTAATAAAATAGTAAACGGAAAAGAGGTTGAATCCAAGCCGTTTGCTGAATTTATGGATTCAATTAAAAATTTCTGGAACAATAAAATAATCAAACCATTAACTGTAAAAAAACATCTTGTAAAACGTGATGAGTTCTATCAATTAATAGATAAGATGAAAAAGAACGGGTTCAATGATATTGCTCAGGAATATGAAAATACTACACTGCAGTATCAAAAGAAACTGGCAATTTCAAAAGTTAAAGAACAATTTGTCAAAGATTTGGGCAGCGTGAATATAAATGCTTCCGAATTTGGCAAGATTGACAGAGCGGCATTATTTACAGAGAACTTAAACAGATATATCAAAATACTCAATGATAATAACATGAAAGATTTTGCGGACTTTGTTAAGAATACAATGTTTGATTCAAACGGCAAATTGATAGATATTAAAGCTCCGGGTGTTCTTGATAAAGCTTATGATACTGTTGTTAAAAAATTGAAATCATTGCAGGGGTCAAATCTTTCTTTAAATCCGTATAAAAGAAGTTTGGACACTTCATTCTTCGTAAATGAAAATTCAATTATTGTTAACCAATTTGAATCTAAATTAAAAGAATTAGTGGCCGCAGGGAATACTGAACTTGCTCAAAAATATCAAAAAGTTTTGGAAGATGCCGTAAATTCTTCCGAATTTTTACTGGGTGAGACTTCTACAAAATATGCACCGTTGGTCAAATTTATAATTCAACCGTTTAAATTTGCTTTTGGAACGATAAATCTTCCTAATTATTTTATAAAAATTATTACAAATCCGTTCAAACCTCTGAAAGCTCCGAAAATGAGCGATGAAATGAAAGTTATTTCAAGAAGCTATCTTAAACTTTCTAAAAAGATTCAACAGGATGATTCAGCATTTGCACATGACTTTAATGAAAGTATTGTAAAATCTTTCAACAAATTGACTATGTCAGGCGTATCCAATGCGCAGCTTTCTGAGCTGTCTAAATTCTCCGGTACTGCCGCTACTTTATGGTTCCTTGTAACAGATAACTATAATATGGTTATGCTTAAATCTAACGGTGAAAATGTTGATGAAGCTAAATTGAAGGCAAATGAACGTATTGTCCAAGAAGCATCAAGGACTTTCTATAATATGCTCTTTATAAATCTGTTTAATGATACATTCAGCTCTACATATCACAAAAATCTAATCGGAGCACAACTTGTTAATACAGCTTCAACTCTGGTTGGCGAATATACGAACAGAAAAGCAATCGGTATGCCGGTCGTAGAAAGCACAAGAGATGAAATTTTGGATAATGAATATAAAAATATTACCAGCACAGGATTAAAAGGTAAATTCTTCAGGTTTATGTCCAGACTCACCGGTAAAAAAGTTCTGTCGCAACGGGAAAATGTTGTAAAAAATAAAGATACGGATACTTCTAAATAATAAAAAGACTGTCTTATAAATGACAGTCTTTAAGACAGTCTTTTTATTTTGATTACAGATGTTTTTCTATATTAGAAACGATAGTAGACTTAGGCATTAGGCCTACAAGTCTTTCAACAGGTTTTCCGTCTTTAAAAAGCAGAAGTGTCGGAAGACCGCTGATTGAAAATTCTTTTGCTGTTTTAAGATTTTCATCTGTATTCAATTTTACAATTTTTAATGAATCACCAAATTCAGAAGCAACTTCATCCAGCACCGGCCCCAATTTTCTGCAAGGGCCGCACCATGGTGCCCAAAAATCAACTATTGTAAGCTGTTTGGAATTTACTACTTCTGTTTCAAAGGTGCTGTCATTGATATCAATTGCGTTTGACATATTTTTCTCCTTGATATTCCCCATAGGTCACTAAATATTCTATCAAAAAATAAAATATAATCCACTTTTAATCTTCTGAGAATTATTACTTGACTCTGAGCCTTTATTGGTTATTATAATATAGGCGCAAGCAGATAACAGATTATCATGCCGCGTTAGCTCAGTTGGTAGAGCAAGGGACTGAAAATCCCTGTGTCCTTGGTTCGATTCCGAGACGCGGCACCACTTTTAACCAGTCCTAGACTGGTTTTTATTGTATTTTCAATTGTTGTCAGCGGTGATGTATTTGACAATGCTGATATATTTTACGTTTGGCATGAGAAAGCTATATTTTTACGTTTAGTTTGAGAATTTTTCTCAAAAAGCTTAATTTTATTGGGTTTTGAACTTGGAAAAATTGTGAATAATAAATTCTCAAACCGAACCAAACCGGACTATTTTTACCAGTTTGAGAATTTCGGGTAACGTTATTTTTTCATTTCTAAGTTGGAAATTTCATTTTTGAAGTCAGTAGTAAAAATAATAAAAATTTTTATCAATGCTTACCAGTGATTAATATGCAATCTGTCATCAATATTAATCATTTTTTGTACAGGCAATTTTGCATCTTTTTTAGGATACCCCAATGCGATATAACAAGGCATTGTATAGTTATCAGGGTGATTAAGAGTGTTTTTAATGTGTTCCAGTTCCTCTGTCATAGGAATACGTGTTACGCCAAAGACACCTTCGGCAGCAGCAGCCAATAATATATTTTCAACACAGCACCAAATTGAAGCAAATTCGTTTAGAGAACTTAAACATGTAGGGTTCATTAAAGGTTCTCTCAATTTAAAAAATGGTAAAATTAAACAGCCAGAGTTGTAAAGCATAGAAAATTGTTTTGGCATTGCAATATGATACATTCCTCTTTGGTCTGAATCTGTCATTCCAAATTCGTCCATCATTTTATCGCACTCATCATAAGATGTCATATCATGCAAATTAAGAACTCTTAAACGTTCTTTTTTATCATTGATAATCACAAATTCCCATTCTCTAAGATGATTATTTGTTGGTGCTTTTAAGCCTGCGGAAAGAATTCTTTTTACAATATCCATAGTGATAAGTTTATCTTCAAAATCACGCACTGTTCTGCGTTTTTCGATTGCTTCATAAAAGTCCATTTATTATCACCTACAGCTTTTTACTTATGAATGTTTTCTCTCGTATTATAATATAAATATTACAATCTGCGAAAGTAACAAATTCGTCATTATGAGGAAATTTTAGACTAATTTTATAATTATTTTATATTTTACTTACCCGAAATAATAATACTATCTTTTAAAAGAAATTAAGCCAGGTGACTGTTTACAGAAATTGACCGTAATCAACTTTCAATAAATTTGCTCCAGGCATACTATTTTGCTAAATAAGCTTGTATAACAGTTTTTTCAAACGCCATTGCTTCTTTTTCGAGAGGACAGCTTGCCCAACCTTGCATATCGGCGCCGTTATAGACTGATTGAGCTTTGATATCATGTATTGCCTTTTGTCCGTTTCCAGAGTTAAGCGGATGTTTGGGCTGTTTTAATACATCTGCAAAAATTGTTGTAAGTTCTTTATAAGTTGCGCCGGCCTGTCTGTAAATCATTGCCTGAGCATATTCATTAGCCTTACCGATTTGCAGTGCTTTTACAAAGTTTTCCCTTGTCTGAGGGTTAGTTACCATTGCAGCTCTAAAATCAGAGGTGGCTATAGCAAATGCATATTGTTGAACGATATTGGGTGAATCGGTTTTTAATATATTTGTTGTTTGTTTACAGTGTGTTAGTTCATGCGCAATGTAACCGAGCTTTTGGGCCTTCGATGCTTTGTCAAAATAATTTCTGTAAACTATAATTTTGTTTTCGTACCATTTGTAATCACTGGCAATCCTGCGTCCTTCTTTGGATTCAAAGGTAAGTTCTTTTGGAGCCGAGTCTTCAAGTCCCATGTGTTTTACAAGTTCTTTATATGCGGTTTTTGCAAAGTCATCACCCTCAAGGCCTTCAAGTTTTTTAAACACAATGCTTAAGTCCGCATCGGTATTTGGTTTTTGTTGAAATTTTACGAGGTCTTTGCCGTAAAAAGCAGTATTCTTAAATGGATCATTATTGTATTGTTGATTATTGTGAACAGGTGTTTTAGGTTGCTGCGCCGTGTTCAGGTTGTTCGAAATACTGCTGAAAATTGATGATGAAATTCTGTCTGTCATAGTTTTTCCTACCTTATTAATATTAAAAACATGAAATAGTATTAATTTGCCATAATTACCTTTGCATTCGGAAATTTTGTAACAATTAGTTGTCCTAATTGCTAAGGAGTGCAATTTATTGCATTAAAACCGTGAAATATTCATACACTATTTGGGATACTTCGCTTATTACTTTTGCATTATCCTCGTCTGACATTTTTGAATCTTTAATCATAACGGCTATGTAATAAACATCACCGTCCGGTAAAATAATATATCCTGCATCATTATCCGCAATTTTTATACCATCAGACGTTCTGGAGGAGGAACCGGTCTTGTGACCTATAATTACATCGGCCGGTAAACCCGCTTTTAATTTATTTTCTCCGGTTTTTGTATTAATCATAATTTTGTCTAAAAATATTTTAGATTCAGGGGACAGAATCTCTCCTTCACGCACAGATTTCATTAAATTTACAATATCTTTGGGGCAGGCTTTGTTTAAATACTGTTTGCTAATATCAGAATTCATCTCTTTTTCATTGCTTAATATTTCTATATCACGAAATCCTATATCTTGAAGAAAATTATTCAGATTATCTATTCCGCCAATGTAATTAATTAATATGTCACAGGCATTATTGTCACTTTCTGAAATCATGTACTCAAGTAATTCCCTGATGCTAATCTTAAAAGGGTAGTATGTATATTTTTTTAGCATAGGGCTGTATAAATCTTTGTCAATCATATTTTCTTTGACAGTAATAGTTGCATCAAGTGATATGTCTTCTTTTTCCAGCTTGTTTAAGACCTTTAATGCAACGCAATACTTAAAAACACTCAGAAGAGGCTGTTTTTTATCGCCAAATACCCAGATTTTGTTCTCTTTAATTACTGCCAGTTCTATTTCTGCATCTTGTGTCTTTAAAAAATTCTTAAGTTTAAAAGATAACGAATTAATATAAATAACTAAAAAAATAAATAATATTGTAAGCAAAAATATTGAAAATAATTTTATTTTGGACATAAACATATAATATCAGGAAATTAAAAATACCGTAACTGCATCCGGTTATGTAAATAACAAAAGAAAAACAGCATATCCGGCTGCTTAGCATGCAACAGAATGAAACTTTATTCATGCAGACGTTTTACTGAATATTCACAACAAATTCATTGCTTATGCCGACACAAATACCGTTCTGTATTACGTAAGCTTGAGCCATGTGCTTTCCTTTGTATGCAGTCGGCTCCATTCGGTAATTGTCACCCGTTGAATCATAGAATTCTCCTCTTAGTGCGGATAAACCGTGTTTTTCTGCTTCTTTACCTGTATTTAGTATTTGCCATTTTAAATCGTATGGCTTCGGGGCTGAGGTTTTTGCCGTAAATTTAATCATTGATTTTTTTGGTATAGGGAAGCCGTTATTTTTGTAAACTTTTGTTTTTCCGTTTTTGGTTTTATAAGTTGCCTGTATTGTTACCTGATAAGTCTTTCTTACATTCCATTCAGGCTTTTTTCGATGAGAAACATCAAATATTTTTATCGGATTTGTTACAGCTTCGCTCATGAAAAAATTATTTTCAAAGCGAATGGATTTTTCTATAAATTTGCCTTCATGGAACTTGTATTTTACAGATTGAGTGTCAGGTTCGGTTACCTCAATACCATCGCTGTCGAGATTGAATACAAGTGTGTCTTTTTCACCGGTTACATAAACTCCGCCGTCAACGGATGTGTATTTTTTATATTGTTCAACGGCTTCTTCATGCGGAGGCCAATCATCTCTTTTTTTATCTTCATTTGGCGCAGAGATTATTGTATAAGTAGGTGAAATTTTGCTTATATGCTCAGTATAGCAATCTTCATCTTTATTTACCATGAAAAAAGTTCTTGAGCCGTGGTGGCTTGCATGTAAAATGTCACAGCTGATACAATCGCTGTATTTTTTAATTATTTTTTCTTCCCAGGCTTGTAGGTTGCTGTCTCCGGTAAATAAGACGGATTTGCCGTTTTCGGATATTTTAATTACAAGTGAACTGTAGTGTATATCTTCATTGTCATCAGTTTTTGAATTGTAGCAATATATATCAAATTCTTCATCTGAATTGATTTTTTCCATAGACGGCTTTAGTTGTATTACATTTTTATCTTCATTTTTGTCGAGGTATTTTTTGACAAAAATGTATTCATCTTTTTCAAACTTATCCTTAAAGCTCATTGTTTCAGGATAGCGATATCCTGATTCATATACTTTATTGAACGTATACCCTTCCTC
>CASDVD010000108.1 GCA_949284155.1 uncultured bacterium
CCGGAGAACGGAAAGGAGGGTGTTTAGTGCTCGTTCTTTCAAGAAAAATTGGTGAAAAGATTATAATTAATGATGAAATAGAAATAGTCATTATTGATTCAAACCAAAGTACGGTAAAACTCGGTGTGAATGCTCCTAAAACAGTGAGTGTATACAGGGAAGAATTATACAGAGAAATCAAAAGTACTAATAAAATTAGTAATACTGCGTCTTTTGACGCATTAAATGAGCTGCAAAATCTTATTCACACTGATACGCAAAAGTCATCTGTAATAGAAAAATTTACAGCTAAAATTAAAGATGATAAATAGTAATCTATCAAAAGAAGAGCTGCTTTCAGAGCTGTATATAAAAAAAAATTATGCAAAACTGAAAAAAATCTTATTTCATTCAGATGATGCTTATGATTTAGAGATTTTGGGCCGTATATATACGGAAGAAATGGATTTTTCCAGTGCTTTGTCTATATATAAAAGGCTGGGGATGATGTATGAATACGGGCGTATATTGCTTATTCAGGGTTGCCTGAAGGAGGCTAAGTCTGTATGGTACAATCTAGATGTCGACAGTTCAATAGTACTTTGGGGCAGAAGTCTTATTCAATTTATAGAAAGATATGTGTCGGTAGTGCCAGGTTTTTTTCAGATTAGAAGTTTTCTTGAGGTGGACTTAGACGCATTGATGAGAGCCCGTCAGTATGAATTTTGTGAAAATATAATTAATTGTGCTGATTTGATGGCTCAAAATAATACCGAGTGTTATAAGTTTATTGGCAGAGTTTTTGTCAATCATAAGCTGTATGATATAGCTAAGCTTTATCTGCAAAAAGCAAAAGAGGTGTGTTATGCGGATCCGGAGGTGCACTTTTTGTTTGCAAAATGTTATATAGCTAATAACAATACACTTAGAGCCGTGAACAGCTTGAAAACCTGCCTGGAAAAGGCTCATGACTATTATCCGGCCCAAAAACTATTGCGGGAATTAAAATAAAGTTGAAAGAATACTGTATTATGATGTAAAATAATCTCAGGATATAATTACCAGGAGTTAAATAATGTTTGAACGTTTTACGGAAAAAGCAATAAAAGTTATAATGCTGGCTCAAGAAGAAGCAAGGCGGCTGGGGCATAATTTTGTCGGTACGGAACAGGTGCTTCTCGGGTTGATTGGAGAAGGTACCGGGGTCGCTTCAAAAACCTTAAAGTCTATGGGGATAACATTGAAGGATGCACGTGCCGAGGTAGAAAAAATTATAGGGCGTGGTTCCGGTTTTGTTGCTGTTGAAATTCCGTTTACGCCACGTGCAAAAAGAGTGCTGGAATTGTCATGGGATGAAGCACGTCAGCTCGGTCATAACTATATCGGTACTGAGCATTTGCTCCTCGGTTTGATTAGAGAAGGAGAAGGCGTTGCTGCACGAGTTTTGGAAAATCTTGGTGTTGATTTAAATAAAGTAAGAAGTAATATTATTAAAATGCTGGGTGAATCAAAGCCTGCTCCGCAAACTGCTACTGCCGGTACTGCTTCCGGGGGAAAAACTAAAACTCCGAGCCTTGATGAATTCGGTACTGATTTAACTATGGCTGCTCAGGAACAAAGGCTTGATCCTGTTGTGGGCAGAGAAAAAGAAATTGAACGAGTTATACAAATTCTGGCAAGACGTACCAAAAATAATCCTGTTCTGTTAGGTGAACCGGGTGTCGGTAAGACTGCTGTTGCGGAAGGGCTTGCTACAAGAATTGTCAATTCAGATGTCCCGGATATTTTAGAAGGTAAGAAAGTTATACAGCTGGATATGGGACTTTTGATTGCCGGAACAAAATACAGAGGTGAGTTTGAGGAACGTCTGAAAAAAATAATGGATGAAATTAGACAAGCCGGTAATGTAATATTGGTAATTGACGAAATGCATACTTTGATTGGTGCGGGTGCCGCAGAAGGTGCTATTGATGCTGCTAATATACTGAAACCTGCTTTGTCCAGAGGTGAAATTCAGGTAATTGGTGCGACTACGCTTGATGAATATAGAAAGTATGTAGAAAAAGATTCTGCTTTGGAAAGAAGGTTCCAGCCAATTATTATTGAAGAACCTTCTGTTAATGATTCAATAGAAATTTTGAGAGGCTTAAAGCCGAAATATGAAGAGCACCACAGATTGAAAATCTCTGATGAGGCTATTATTGCCGCAGTGGCACTTTCTGATAAATATATTACGGATAGATTCCTTCCTGATAAAGCTATTGATATCATAGATGAGGCCAGCTCTAAAGTTCGTCTCAATGTTAGTTCGCTGCCTCCGGAAGGTAAAGAAATTGAAAAAGAATTGAAAAGTATTATAAAGCAAAAAGAGGATGCTATTAGAAATCAAGAGTTTGAATTAGCATCAAATCTTAGAGATAAAGAAGCTGATTTAAAAGAAAAAATCAGAGAACTTTCACAGCAGTGGAAAGAAGAACATGACGCTAACAAACCTGTTGTTACGGCTGAAAATGTTGCTGAGGTTGTCAGTACAATGACAGGTATTCCGACTACGAAAATTACAGAAAGTGAAAGTGAAAGATTGCTTAAGCTAGAAGATACTCTTCATGCCAGAGTTATAGGACAAGACCAGGCTGTTGTCGCTATATCTAAGGCAATCAGACGTGCAAGAGTAGGTTTGAAAAGTCCGAATCGGCCTATTGGTAGTTTTATCTTTTCAGGGCCTACCGGTGTTGGTAAAACTGAGCTGGCGAAAGCTCTTGCGGAAGCTGTTTTTGGTTCTGAAGATAATATGGTCAGAGTTGATATGTCTGAGTTTATGGAAAAACATTCCACTTCAAAACTTATTGGCTCTCCTCCGGGATATGTCGGATATGATGACGGCGGGCATTTGACTGAAACTATCAGAAAGAAACCTTATTCTGTAATTCTTTTTGATGAAATTGAAAAAGCTCACCCCGATGTGTTTAATATAATGCTTCAAATTCTTGATGACGGACGTCTCACTGACTCAAAGGGCCGGCATGTTAACTTTAAGAATACAATTATTATAATGACAAGTAATGTCGGTGCCAGCATGATTTCTACTACTGCTAAGCTGGGCTTCAGTGTTTCTAATGACGAAAGTAAAGATAAATATGAACATCTAAAGGAAACTGTAATGGAAGAAATGAAAAAAGCCTTCCGTCCAGAGTTCTTGAATAGAATAGATGATATTATTGTTTTCGCTCATTTGAGCAAACCGGAAATACGAGAAATCGTTGAATTAATGTTTAAAGATTTACTTAAACGTATTGAGGCACATGAGTTTAGCATTGAGATTTCTGACGAGGTGAAGGATTACCTTGCAGAAGAAGGATATTCTGAAGCATATGGCGCAAGACCCTTAAGAAGGGTAATTCAAAAGAAAATAGAAGATACGCTTGCTGAAGAAATTCTTAATGGCAAATATGTTGCCGGTGATACAATCAAGGCAAATCTTGTTGATAAAAAGATTGTTTTTGAAAAAGTCCCTACAAAGACTGATAAAAAAACAACAGTGTAATTAAAAAATTAATCTTAAGTGAAGCGGCAGTTTTTAGTATTTTCTAAAAACTGCCGCTTTTTATCTTATTTTTTTTAATTCTTGCAGAACTTCTTCGACATGTCCGTTCAAATCAACATCTTTCCACATTGAAAATATTTTTCCTGTTTTATCAATAAGAAAAGTAGCTGCAATATTTTCTTTTCTTTCGAGATTTATTGCCTCTACCAATCCGTATAGGTTTTCTGCCTTCTTTTCTGTATCGGATAACAGTGTTAGTTTTAAATCATATTTTTTTTGAAAATTTTTATGACTTTCAATGCTGTCTGAACTTATACCAACAATTTCTACCAGTTCATCCAGATATTCAAAATTGTTGCTAAAATCAGCTGCTTCTAAAGTGCATCCCGGCATATCATCTTTGGGATAAAAAAATAGTACAACATTTTTTCCAAAATAGTCTGATAACGTAAATTTGATTTCATTGCCGTTTTTATCCACCCCATTTAGAGTGAAATCAGCTGCTTTTTCATTTATTTGCATCAATCGTCTCCTTTTTTATTAAAGTTTAAACCTTTATCTTAAAAAAGAAATCCGACGATGTATGATATGTTTTTAACAATTATAGATTTTCGGACATCATCGTGATGTACAATATAAGATTTGATGTAAATCTGTCTACTTCTTTGAATTGTACACCGGCTGTTAAATCACTGTTTGCCCTGACTACTTCACCCTTTACATCAAACGGAATACCCTTGTAAAGGAAGTTTACGCTGATAAGTTCGCCATTTTTGAGCATTCCGTCAGTTGCAACCAGCATTCCGCCTTTTGAAATGTCTCTGATGTCTATAACAGAGTGGCCTGATTCGGTTGAAGAGCTTAGGATTTTATAGTCACTGCTCAATAAAGACCAGCGAATGTCATGTCTGTCTTTATAACTTCGTGTATTCTTGTGTCTGTCTCTAAAGCTGTCCAGTGTTGTGTCTTCTTCTATTTTGTTAGATTTGTGAGTTAAACGTTGGAAGCTGTTTTCTGTTTGAGGGCTGTTAAGAATATTTGAATTATTGTAATAAATAATTGGCGCACAGGTTTGTATTTCAGGATTTTCATTCATTTTCAGCCAGAAAGAGCCGGTGATTTTTGTGAATAATGTTCCTGCTGCCTGATAGTCATATTTGAACGTGTCATTGTTTACATCTATTATGTACTTATTATTTTCAATTCTTCCGTGTTTATTTACTGTCATGCTGTCAAAGTTAAAGTTGGCAGGAATTTTTTCATTCAAATCATTAAGTATTTCTGTTGCATTGATATTTGCAACATCGCTGTATACTTTATCAAATTGTGCACCGAATAAAGTATCTTCATAAACCGGTTTTCCAATAGTCAATTTTAAATCCAGTACTTTTTTATCATTTTGAGGTACATAGTTTGGATTTATCCATTCCGGAAGAGGCGGGTGTATGACTTCTTGATTGTTGTTATAACCTTGAATATCAAATACAACCATTTCTCCGTTTTGATTTGCGCTGTGGAATCCTGTAGCTGTTGTGTCGTGTTCGTTTGCATAAATTCTGTCAGCTTTCATAACAACGTTTTCTCTTACATAAGCATTTAGAATTTCCAACAATCCGTTGTGTGAAGTTACTGTTAGATTTAAATCGTCCGGATGTATATCTGCTGCTCTGTCAGCTTCAAATTTACCAAGATTGTTAAATTTAAGATGCGAACCGTGCGAGGTTACATTAATTGCCTCAGGTGCAGTTATTGCATCTATATACGAATTTCCGTTAATATTTAGATTAATAGAACCGTTTTTACTGAACAAATAGTCAACATCCATTTTTTGTCCGCTGTTGGCACTCGTTATATTGATATTTCCGTCTGTTTCTCCCGATAATTTGCCATTAATAACAGCATTATTAATTGTTATAGCAGAATCATTTCCGCCGGCATACAGATATGCATCTTTTGCTTGGATTATGCCTGAATTTTGGCCGGATACTATAGATCCATCTACAGCTGTTACAAGGACTGTATTATCCGATGCAATATTCCCTACCGTAAAATCTCTGTCAAGTGTTCTGATATTAACTGTTGCGTTGCCGTTATTTTTTGCGTTTGCATTAATTGTTCCGTTTTCTGTAATTACATTAATGGATTTAGAGTTGTCCAGTCTGTTTTCAAAACCGTTTTCTCTTGCTGTATCAATTACGTCATCACGTTCACCGACATTGCCCTGCTGGGTATTGAGGTATATATTTCCTGTTGATACTATACCGACTCCGTCTGCCTCTCCTGTATGGAGAATATTTCCTTGACCTTTAACTTCAAGTCTTACTCCGCCATTTTTATTATTTAAATAAACGTCATCAGGATTGAGTTTATGTTCTATTTCCAAATCCGAGTTGTGAACAATTAGAGCAATATCACCTTTAAGGTTTGAGTCAGCAGGATTTATTGTATTAGTAATAGTTCCCTGTAAGTCAAGACCTCCCGAGCTGTAATTTTCAAGGGTAATACCGCTATAAGTATTAATATTTCCGGTAAGCGAAAGTTTTGAATTTTCAGCTGTAACGTAATTTATAATTTCGTTCACTCCGGCATTGCTATTTATTGTTCCGGTAATGGTAATACCGTCATTTTGCGTTGCAGGAGTAGACTGATTGTTATAAATTTTTATTCCGTGACCGGCTTGAGGGTTTTTGGCTGTTTCTTCCGCAGGTATATTTTCATTATTTTCCAGCAAACCTGCTATAGTGATACCGTTAGTGCCTTTATTGTTATTTATAAGTTTTATTCCGCCTTTAGATGAAAGTGTTTGATTTTTAGCTATATTTATTCCTTCCTGGCCGTTATTTTCTATTGTTAAAAGTCCTGTGGTATCAATTCTGTTGACATTAATATGTACGCCTGTGTTTTGTTCATTGAGATTTGATAAGGCTACATTTGTGTCATTTGTCAATTTGCCTGATATTTCTATGCTGCCTGTTGAGTCTTTCAGGTTTTGTATAAGAACATTTTGCGTGTCGGCTATTTCGCCTTGGGCTGTAAGTACTATATTATTGCCGCTATTTTTAATATTTACTGTTTCTGATGCATTATTACCGGTAATGGACGAATTAATATTAATATTTCCGGTGTTATTTGTAATATTTAATTCTCCGTTATTGGCTATTTCACCATTGATATCAATACCATTGCCGGATAGAGAACCTGTTCCTGAATTTGCTATATTAAAAATTCCGCCTTCGTATGCAGTTCCGTCAACAGTTCCCCCATTAACTAACTGTGCTGTTTCTTTAATTACTATACCGCCGCCGTTGACGCCGTTTTCAGCAGTATTAATTAATGAAATTGTGCCGTTATTACCTACTTTGTAATTGGATATTTTTGCATTATCATCAACAATTAATCTGCCATGACCTTCTTTTTGGAATGTAACGTTGTTGCCAAAGTTCTTCAAATCCTTAAATCCGAGTATGAGATCATTTTCAGAGCTGTCAGTAAAGGAATTTATCGAGTTATTTTGCATATTTAACGTGCCGTCAAGTGTGAATGCACCGTTACTGTTAACTAAAGACAAAGTTCCATAGTTATCAATTATGGCATTTTCATCAAAATTTAAGCCGCCGTCAGCGTTGTTGGAAAGCGTTAGATTGCCGGTTTTGTTATTTTTGACGGCACCTTTTAAATCTATTTTTCCGGAACCGTTATTTGTCATTGTCATTTTTCCGGAATTGTTGATATAGATTCCGCTGAAATCATTATTAGTCTGCGGTATTGTAATATTGCCGTTATTATTTGTAAGCGTAAATTGAGCGTTTTGTAAGGAATTATCAATTGTGCCTGCTAAAGTTGCACCTAAAGCGCCGTTGTTTTCTATATTAACAATTCCGGCGTTATTCAAATTTGAAGTGTTCGCAAAGTTGATACCTGAGTTTGTTGTGTTTGATGCAGCTGTAAAAGTTAATGTTCCGTTATTGGAAATGGTTCCGTTTACTATTATTTGAGAATCTGCGTTATTTGTTATAGTACCGGATTTAGCTGTATTAATGTCAAGATTGTTTAATATAACATTGCCGGAATTATTATTGTTTATTATCAAATTTCCGTCTGTATCAAGCAGTCCGCTGTGAGTCAGACCTGAATTCGTTGTTATATTGATATCATTTTGGGCTGTAATATTTGTAATTTCTGCACTTTCTGCGCTGTTTATACCAACGGTGCCTGCTGTGGACAGTACGTTTTCTACCAGTATGTTACCTGTGCCATTTGTATTTAGCCGGATATTTCCTGATGATTCCGCAGTTGTAATATTAAGATTATTTGATTGAGATGTAATATCAATACCTGTTTTACCGTTTGCCGTAATATTTGCATTTGTTTTTATATTAAATGTTCCGTTATTGCCGATTTTTCCTGTATTTGCTGTTAAAGCAACTATATTTGCATTATTTATTGTTGTAAGACCGGTTGAATCCAGTGAGCCTCCGTTCAAAGAAACATCGGCAGCCGAAATAGTACCGCCTGCAATCAGATTGTTTTTTGTTGATGCAGTGAGCTTATTATTGGCGGAGAGAAGTCCGTTTAGCGTCAAATTGTTATTTGAGTTTAAAATCATATCATTTGCGGCATTTGCAATTGCGTTTTCTGTAAATGAAATATTTCCGTTTCCTGAAGAACTTATTGTAATATTACCTGTTTTATTTTCTAAGTTTTTAATGTTTAAATTTGTACCGGTTGAAGCAATGTCAATACTTGTATTTGCATTAGCTGAGATTTCAGATGTGGAATTTATGTTTGAGATGTTTATGAGTCCTGATTGGGAAACAAAATCTACTGTTGTGCCGGTAGTTTTTATTGTAGTGTCTGCAATTTGTTGTATGTTGTTCTTTGCGTTGATGTTTAGGACGCCGGAGGCGGTAATATTGCCTGTATTAAGTGTGTCGTCGGAAGACAGAGAAACATTGTTTCCGTTTATGTTGTTAAAATCTGCATTTTTTTGTGATTTAAGATATATATCTTTTCCTGAACCGGCCCGGGCATTAATTACATTTACTTTATCTCCTGCTGTATTTGTCAATGTAACAGCTGCGCCGTTCGAACCTATTGAGCCGTTTGCGGTTAAACTTATATTCCCTGTGGAATCTATTACGCCGCTGCTGGCGGTCAATATATTCCCTCCTGATATTGTAACATTGCTGCCTTTCATAGTGCCGGATAAAGTAATATCCCCGCCGGAGGAGCTTGAGGCTATATTAATATCACCGGTAATATCAGCAGAGCCGAAATTGGCGGAATCAAATCCGCTAACATTCAGGCTGCTGCCTGAAATAGTGCCGTTTTGGGCGGCGATATTTGAAATATTGTTTAATGTTATATCTCCTGATGTTGCAAGCTTAGTGATTGTTGCAGATTTGATATTTTCAAAAAGAACATCTGTTGTTCCAAAATCATTATTAATAGTGATATCATTTAAGTTAGAGAAGTTAAGTGTTCCGGCTGTAATGTCATTAGTGGTTGTCATATTGGCCAGTCCATCACCTATGAAAGCAAAAGTATTATCTCCGGCATTTATTGAACCCAGTGTTAAAGTATTATTACCTTTTGAACCGATACGTATATCACCATTTGAAGAAGTTGCATTAACTTTTCCCGAGTCTGATTTGAGTAAAAGTGCTTGGGATTGAGAGCCTATAGATTCTGATGATAAATTAATTCCAGAATCTGCATTAATAGCAATTTCATTTCCTGTTTGCGTAATATTTTTAGCTGTTAAATCAGCATTTCCTGTGCCTGCATCAATGGCATATTGATTTGAATCAGAGTTTAATATTATATTCGTTCCTGCATCTAAATCTACTCCATTTGCAGCAGAAATTTTATTTACATTAATATTTTGTACACTATTTACTGTTACAGACGAAGTTTTAGATGTTACATTATTAGCTGTGATATCACCTGAACCTATTGTATTTAAATTGATAGATCCATTAGCAGAAATATTATCGAAAGAAGCATTGTGATTTGTGCTGGATAGATTGATATTTCCGTTGTTTGCGATTGCGGAGATGCTGTTGTCAGAATTAATATTTGAAATAGTTATATTACCGCTAGTACTTGAAAGATTTGTTGTGCCGGCTGCATCTATGAGCGTAGATGTAATTTGGGTTATATTTCCGACTGCATCAAGTATTAGATTTCCAGAAGCTGTAATGTTACCTGTATTTAGTGATGATTCTGATGTCAGTGTAATATTGGAGCCTGAAATGTTGTTAAATTCAGCATCTTTTTGTGCAGAAATATGAATATTAGAATTTGCTTTAGCATCAGTAATATTAACTTTAGTGCCCTGACTATTTGTTACATTAAGCGATGAAGTATCGTTGCCAATTTTGCCTGACGCATTGAGGCTGATATTTCCTGATGCATCAATCATTCCATTTGTTGCTGCCAAAATATCTTTACCTGTTAAAGAAATGTTATTACCTTGCATTGTTCCGGAAAGTGTAATGTCACTACTGGAAGCATATATATTAATATCTCCGTTAATTGCAGTAGCACCGAAATTAGCTGAATTAAAACCACTGACTGTTAATCTATTACCTGAAATCGTACCATTTTGTGCCGAGATATTAGAAATGTTATTCAATCTAATATCACCGGATGTTGCTAACTTTGTTATAGTCGCAGATTTAATATTTTCAAATAGTACATCGGCTGTGCCAAAGTCATTATTGACATTTATATCATTGAGGTTTGAAAAGTTAAGTATACTTGCAACAATATTATTTGTTGTGACCAAGTTTGTCAGATTATCTCCTACGAATGAAAAAGTATTATTGCCTGCATTAATAGCACCCAGAGTTAATGTATTGTTACCTTTTGAGCCAATATATATATTTCCATTATTAGATGTTAGATTTACTTTACCTGAATCAGCTTTTAATAACAGGGCTTGCGATTCAGTTCCTATGCTGCCTGCTGTAATTGAGATATCTTTTGTTGATGTTACAGAAACACTGCTGCCAGACTGTGAAACAGAGCCCGTGGCGTTAATATCAACTCCACTGCCTGAGATATTATTTAATATTGCATTTTGTGCACTATTAATTGATACAGAAGAAGCACTTGAGCTTATATTATTTGCTGTAATATTTCCTGAGTCTGATGTTGTTAAATTGATAGTCTTACCGGCAGTTATGTTATTAAAAGCGGCATTGTGCTTTGTACTGTTAATATCAATATTTCCTGCATTTGCTGTTGCAGAAATAGAATTATCAGAATTAATATTAGAGATATTAATATTTCCCGAGGTAGATACCAGGCTTGCAGAACCGGTATTATTTATAGTAGTACCGGCATTTTGGGACAGATTATTTTGAGCCGAAAGTGATAAATTTCCCTTAGCATTAATATTACCTACTGTTAAAGATTCATCAGATGAAAAATTAATATTGTTACCGGATAATGAAGAAATCGATGTATTTTTATCCGCTGTTATAAAGACATCTGAATCTGTAGCAGTAGCGGATATATTTATATCTCCGTTAGAATTTGTTATATTAAGTGATTGATTTTGAGAGCCGATATTTTCGGAAGAAATCAATGAAATATTTCCAGAGTCAATAGAACCGGAACCTGAAATTGCAGCGGAATTAAGTGATACGCTTGAGCCTTTAATTATATTATTTAATAATACAGTACCTGTTGAGGTAAGAGAAAATTTGCCATCGGAGCTGATAGTTCCCAGTGTTGAATCTGTAATACCGGATATTAAAATATCTCCTTTTGTTGATTCAATTATTCCTGAAGAAAGTTGATTAAAAGCACCATTTGCTATTATTTCAATATTGGCTGCGGATTTTATTGTTTGTGCATCTATATCACCTGCTGATGTTAAGACGATATTTTGAGTATTTGATACAACATTGTTTGCAGTAAGTTTGCCGCTGCCGCTTGTTTTTAGGTCAATAGTTCCGTTTGCACTAACGTTTTCAAAAATTGTATTACTGTTTGATTCTACTGAAATAGAGCCATTGTCAGCTGCGGCTGATATATTTAGAGATTTTCCTGAATCAGCAGATTTTAGTGAAGTTGTTATATTTTTTATATTTCCCTTGTTAGCTGTTAATGTAATTTTTCCGTCAGAGCTAATATTTAAATTTGAACTTCCTACTATGTCACCTGTATTCGCAATTAAATTAACTTCGCCAAGCGTATTGATATTACTTTTATCAACAGCTTGTGAGGTTAATTCAATGGAAGAAGCCGCTATTTCTACTAGTCCGGATGCGCTTATTTGCCCGTTTATTGTTACTTTTTGGTCTGTACTTAGGTTTTCGGGCGCTTTTATACTTGTCAGATGGTTTGTAAAAGCACCGGCTAAATCGTTAGATATTTGTATTTCATAATTTGAACCTGCGGGCGTATTCTCGTAGGCTTTTGTAATGTTTTCAAAGGCGGCTGCCATATTATTGTATACAGCCTGAGTGGGGACAATCATCTGCATACTGCCGACATTTAGCATGCCGCCTGCTCCGACTGCCATCCCTAAAGGAGAGATAAACATTACATTCCCGCCTATATTATTCATGCTTCCGTTGCCGAATGCGTTATAGACACCGTTTATATCTATATGATTTTTGACCAGGTTTATTGCGTTTCCTGTAGAGAAGTATTGGTTAACTGTTTGGTTGTTATTTATACCAAAGTCCTGAAAGTGGTTTATCGTATTATTCCCGTTAACAAAGCCGCCTGTTATATTTGTTATATTTCCGTTGGTTTCTATATTTCCTATGTTACCGGGCATGCCTGTAATATCGGAAAATGCAGGTAATCCTAACATTAAACTTGCTAAAAATCCCGCTATAAACCTTTTGGCATCATTTATGCAGCTCATAACACTTCTCCTAATTCTTTCAGACAATATAAATATATGATAACTTATAATGAAGTTGAGTAAATGTTTTTTGCAAATTTGTTACTTTATGCTTGAGATTCTTACAAATGAAAATGAATAATATGCTGCATAATAAACAACAAGTAAGATTAATATCTGTATTATCGGATGCAGTAAATTGCTATTTTTAAAAATAAAAAATAAAATGAAAAGTGGTACAAAACTTAATACTATTTTTAGTATTTCCCTGTACGGAATCTGCCAGTTTAAGTTTGGCAGCACAATAATTGTGCTTGAAAGGAAATATATAAAATTGGTTATTAATGTGGCAATTCCCGCACCTAAAATTCCGTAATGTTTAATTAAAATAAAGTTCAACCCCAGACCTAATATTCCCGTGAAGACTTTTAAAATAGTGTTAATATAAGTTTTGTTCGCCAGATGATACTGCATTGTTGTATATTCTGCAAAGCTTAAAAATACTGCGCCAAATGCAAAGTATGGTATCAGCATGGAGGCCTTTTCGAATTTTGCATTTGCAAATATTTCGACTATATCAGAAGAATATAAAGACGACAGTACTGCAAGAGGGAAAGCTATCAGCATAAAATATGCCGTAAGTTTTGAGATAATTGGTCGTACGTCTTTTTTGTCTTCATAGAGATTTATTATTCTTGGAAATGCGGCAATAGTTATTATTGCAAAAAGAGTCATTAAAATTGGAAACGTTAAGCCATAGGCTACTCCATATAGTCCGACATCGGAAAATCCGTTAAAATGCCTGAGTATAAATTTATTGCTTTGCGTTATAAACCAGAGGCTTATTGAGGCAACTGCTATAGGAACTCCATAAATAAACAGTGTTTTTAATGTGTCAATTCTCGGTCGTTCGCATTTAAAATAGTCAAATATATTACTTTGGAACATCAATACTATATCTATAATTCCTATTGATATGAACATACCTATGAGAATGGAGATGCCTCCGAGATGAAAGTATTTAATTACAAATACTGATATAAGTATTGTTAAAATTTGGTTAATTATTGTCGATACAGTAAAGGCACCGGGTTTAATTTGTGCTCTTAGTATTTGAAACAGGAGCGCTCTTATTGCTACCGGAATTATAAGTATCAGTATTACCAAAAATAATTTTGACGGAATTTTAAAAAAATCATAAAAACAGCTTCGGAACAGATATGCAATTACGAACATCGAACAAATATTTACCGCTAATAACATTATCAGTGTAGAAAGATATTTTGATACTCCATTTTGTATTTGGTGCTGCCTGAAAAAACGTAAACCTGAAAGTCCTACCCAATCTGAAAATAATATGCATAAAAAGCTCAATACAGCTAAGGAAATTGTGTAAATGCCGTATTGTTCAGGTGAAAGAAGATTTGTATATACCGGAACAATAACTGCATTACCAGCAATTCCAAAAAGTTTTGAAGGTGCATATTTCAACATATCGCTGAATATGGGCTTCAGCGATATGTCAAGTTCGTTATTCTCATTATCAATTGTGCTATTTAACAAGTTTGATTAAATCCTTTGTTAAATCGTCTCCTCCGTATAAAACTGCATCTTGAGTAAGAATCAAATCATAATTCTTATCCTTTGCAAGATTTGAAACTTGAACATTCATATCGTTATTAATCTTCATTAATTTTTCAGCATAAACTTTGTCCATTGCTTCTTTTTTTGCGGTCAGTTCGTTGGTGAACTGTTTTTTCATTTCTTCTCTTTTCTTTTGATCTTTTTCTTTATTCATTTTTTCTGCGCTTAGTTTTATATAGCTGACCAGCAGTTTTTTATTCGCCTCATTTTCTTTTTTTACACGTTCAACTTCTTTAGATGCGGATACAACTTTTTTTACATCGATTACTCCGATTTTTTTGACTCCTGTTGAATTGACAGGCTGTTTGGCTGGCTGAGCTGCGGAAAATGCCGGTGCACACATTCCGATGATGATTGCGCATGCAACAAAAGTTTTCATTTTTAATTTCATATTTTCCCCTCTTTTTATACTAATTCTCTGCTTCATTGCTTTTAACAGTTAGTCGAAATAAAGCTAAATCTGATTATATCATTCTTTTAAATTTCCAGATAGCTGTGTGAATAAACCTTTTTATTTAGCAGTATTTCAGCTGTTTTAAATATTTCATTCTGTAAAGTATCGTTTTTGTCATAGCTTATATCATCTAAATCGGTGAGGTCACTCATCATATTATAAATATTAATCAGAAGAACATCACTCTCTTTTTCAGGAGTTTCACTTTCAATCATACGATTTATTCTAAGAAGTTCGCTGTCAAAGGAGTCAGCTATTGCGCTGTCAATTCCGCAGCCCATGGCCATTACCGCAAATACCCTGTTTATTATCGGTCTGAGTTCTTTTGGGCATCCGTTTGAAACATTAGAAAGTCCTATAGTTGTCATTACTTGAGGGTCAAAACTTTCTTTTAACATTCGAAGCGTGTTTAAAGCTTCTATTGCTTGCGACTGTTCAACACAAACCGGCAAAATCAAAGGATCAAAAAGAATTTTTTCATTTTCTATTCCTTTTTCTTCTGTTTTTTCAATAATCGAAAAAGCAAGTTCTAATCTTGCATCCGCTTCTTTGGGTATCCCCAGTTCACTGTTCATTGTAAGTGCAATGAGTGAAGAGCCGTAAGCTGCTGCTAAATCTGTAATTATATCCAGTCTTTCTTCATCAGCGCTGGTGCTGTTTATTATACAGTCTTCAGAATTAGTTACTGTTTTTAGTGCGTCTTCAATCTCTTTAGCGTTTGTGCTGTCGAATGACAAAGGTATGTCTGTCATATTTTTTGCTATATTTGTCAGCCAGAGCATTGTCCCCTGAAAATTAGCGGAGCGGGCCGGCCCGATGTTTAAATCTATCCAATCGGGGTTTGTTTGTATTTGTCTTGCAAGAAGGTTTTTTATATAGGTTTCGTCTCTGTTTATAACAGCTTCTTTCGTTGCTTTTGATATAATATGTAAATTTTCAGATATAATTTTCATTTTTTATCCCTTTAATCATCTAAATATTGTTTTATTTCCCAGGAAGAAACTCTTTTTCTGTATTCATTCCACTCGTATCTTTTTTGTTTTAAAAATTCTTCAAATATATATTCTCCTAATGCAGCACGTGAGACCATGCTCTTTTCAAAATAATCCAGAGCTTCTTTTAAATTTTCAGGAAGCGACTTGATTCTTCTCATTTTGATTTCATTGTTAGAAAGCTGAAAGAGATTTTTTTCGATGGGTTTTGGCGGGTCCGTTTTATTTTTTATTCCGTCCATACAGGTTTGCAGAATTACGGCAAAGGCAAGATACGGATTTATGCAGCCATCCGGTGAGCGCAGTTCTATACGCATTCCTTCCCCTCTTTCTGACGGAATACGTATCAGTGCACTTCTGTTTATTATTGACCATGCCAGATACACAGGTGCTTCGTAGTCTTTGACCAATCTTTTGTAGCTGTTAACCGTCGGATTTAAAACTGCCGTTATTCCTAAAATGTTTTTTAGCAGGGAACCGACTGAATACATAGCTGCGTCAGATAGCATATAGCTTTTTGTCGCATCCGAAAGTGCATTTTTACCATTTAACGACAGGGATATATTAAGGTGCAGCCCCGAGCCGTTAATTCCATAAATCGGTTTGGGCATGAAACTTGCTTTTAGTCCGTAATATGCTGCAATTTTTTTTACCGTAAATTTGAATGTAGCAAAATTATCAGCTGCTTTTAGTATATTGTCATATCCTAAGTCTACTTCGTGCTGCAGCGGTGCTGCTTCATGGTGGACTGCTTCTATGTTGCAGTCCATCTCTTTTAGGGCTGTAATTATTTGGTTTAGAATTTCTTCTAAATTTTCATCTGAATTTAAATCATAATACCCGACACTATCCTTAAAATTGCTGATAATATTGTTTTCGTCATCAGTTTTAAACAGGAAGAATTCTGCCTCCGGCCCTATATTCATTGTGTAATTATATTTTTGGGCATTTGCAATCGCCCTTTTTAAGTTTGAACGGGGGCATCCTTTGAACGGTGTTCCGTCTGAATTGTGTATATCACAAATTAATCTTGCCGTATTTTTTAGGCTTGAAAATTTGAATGGGTAAATTAAAAATGTATCTAAATCCGGATAAAAAATTAAATCCATTGTTTCATTTTTTCTGAATCCTGTTATGGAAGAGCCGTCAAATGTTATTTCATTATTTAATATTTCATCTATTCTTTCTGCCGGTAGTAAGATATTTTTTACTTTACCGACGATGTCTGTAAATTGCAGGTATACAGAGTTTATATGATTTTCTTTAATTAAATTTTTTATATCTTTTGCTGTCCGCATAAACTTATTATGTGCGTTTATAACGAATTGCGTCAAGTAAAATTTAATGTTGCTTTCTCACAAATTATAATTAAATAAAAAATGTAAATATTTGTAACAAATAATATATAAAAGTGAAATATTTTTTCAATAAAATACTTTATATAAGTAAGGTTAATACAAAAAATGGTTAATACAAAGTAAGAACTAGATTAATTAACCAAAGGGACTAAAAAAATGAAGACTAACGCAAATTACAACTCAACAACAAATGCTTACGCTTTTCAAGCTCAAAAATCTGTAACGGCTAATGCGGATGAAATGAATCTGCTGTTCCCGCTGCCTCACATCAGACAGCAAATGCCTAAAATGTCAGTAAAGGAATCTAATCTTCCTAATATTGATTTGAACAGTACTAATTATCTTTTTAACGACAATGCAGAAGATAATTCAAGAATAGCATAACTTTATATAAGAATGTGCTTTGGCGTTACCTTGACGGGATAATCGCTATCGGATTCATTCAATAATTTTTCCAGGTTAATTAATGCATCTTGTTCTGTTTTTCCGAACCCAATAAGCTTCTTACATATACAATTAGCGACAAAGACATTGTTTTTGTCGCTTTTATACACTAATGCCGGGTATTCTATAAAAATCGTTTCCATATTTAATATAATCGGCTTTTTTTTCTTTTTATTTTCTATAATAAAAAAAAATACTCTGATTGGGGTAGTGAATTTGAATTATAATAAATAAATAATATTAGTTATAATTTTGTTAGATAATTGATTTGTCCGGGGAGCAGTATAATGAGGAAGCTTGTATTTTTAATAACCGCTGGTTTGTTTTTATCAGGTACAAATGTCTTTGCATCTGATATTGATAATATAAAACCCGTATCAAACTCTTATGAACTAGGTACTCAATATCTGAAAACTGACCAATATACAAAGGCTATAGCAGAGTTTAAGAAAGCCTTAAGGGTTAATCCTCAGGACAATTCATCTAAAATCCAGCTTACCAATGCATATCTTGCGAGAGCTGCGTATTATAATAATAAATTGTGTGATTATAAAAATAGTGCAAATGATTTGAGAGCAGCACTTTTTTATATGAAGTACTATGATATTAATGCCGCTGATGCGCAGACATTGACAAATATAAAAATAACAGAAGGAAATCTGAGCAGTATATTATCTGCAATAAATGCAGATACTTCATCAAAGGGGCATTTTGAAGCGGGAAGAGCTTTACGTTCTCAAGGTGAATTTGCTGCAGCTGTTACGGAATTTCAAGCTTCTCAAACGGATAAAAAATATCGAAAAGATTCTTTAATTGCACTGGGTGAGATTTATTATATTTTAAATTTAAATCAGCAAGCGGCTAATTATCTGGAGCGTGCGCTGTATGATGATTCTCAAAATCCTGATACTCATTTAAAATTAGCTCGTGTGTACGAAAAAATGGGTAACACTGATAAAGCAGCCAAGGAATATAGTTTTGCTTTGTCCAAGTCTGCTGAAAATCAGGATATTTTGCAGTCTTTAGAAAATATTTGGAAACAAAAAATTTATAATGAACCTAATAATTCCGAAGCACATGCTAATTTGGGTGCAATCTATCAAAAGAAAGGAAATGTTGCTGCTGCTCTTGAGGAATATAAAACAGCAGAACGGCTCAATCCTTCAAGCGTTGTTACCAGATTGAATTTAGGCACTTTGTTTCAGCAAGAAAAACAGTATGAAATGGCGATAGAGGCCTATGATTCAATTTTAAAGCTGTATCCGAATTATATGCTGGCTTATTATTACAAGGCTCAATCCTTAAAAGCACTGGGAATGCAAGATGCTGCGATTCAAAACTACAAACTCGCTTTGAATCTTGATCCTGATAATAAGAATGTTCAGGATGAACTTTTTGAATTATACAAAAAGGATATGTCGCCTGAAGAGATGTTGAAATATTTATATAATGAGGTGCAGAACTTTCCTAACGATGCAGGCAAAACATATGAATACGCATATCAGCTGCATAAAAATAATAAACTTGATGATGCAATTATATATTATAAAAAATCAATTCAGCTTGATTCGAAAAACCCTAATGCTTATATTAATCTGGCTCTGGCATACAAACAAAAATCCAGGCTGCAGAATGCGATTGATACTCTTTCGACCGCTAAAACAAAATTTCCTGATAATGCGCAGATAAAACAACAATATGCGCTTTTGGAGGAGGAAGCTGATTCTTTATTATATTCAAATGCTTCAAAGCTGTTTTCACAAAAAAAATATAAAGAAGCGTTGGACTTGTATAAAAAAATAACACCTCAAACTGTTGAAACTCTTACGGCACAAGGTGCATGCTGCCAGATGTTAAACAGCAATAAATCAGCTATAACAGCTTATACAAAGGCTTTGGAAATGGATTCTAAAAATGCTGATATTATGTATTATCTTGCTCAAGCTTATGCTAATGATGATAATAACTCTCAGGCCATGGTTTATGTCAAAAAATCTTTGGATATTAAACCGGAAAATCCTGATGCAAAAGAGCTTTTGAAGTATTTGAATGATGATTACAGAAACGGAATGTTGACTGATGCTGTTGCTTTTTATGAAAAGAAAGAGTATTCAAAAGCCTTTCCTCTGCTTGAAAAAGTCCTCCTTCTGAATCCGAATGAGGCAACAGCATATTATTACTGCGCATTAATTTATGATGAGCAGAAAAAATACTGGCCTGCTATAGAAAGTTATCAAAAGGCTTTAAAAGCTGACCCCAAGATGAATATTGCGCTTTATTCAATAGCTGTGGATTATGACTATTTAGCAAGGTATAATGAGGCTGTTACATATTATAAAAAATATACGGCAGCTGTTAGTGCCGAGAATGAATATACTAAATATGCGAAAACAAGGCTAAAAGAGCTAAAAGCCTATGATACTGCCAAAAAATAATTTAGAACTATGATACAGATAGGAAGTGTGAATTTAAAAAGTATTGTGATGCTGGCGCCAATGGCAGGCATTACTGATATTGTGTTAAGACGATTGATTAGAAAATTTTCGAAAAATTGTCTTCTTACTACTGAAATGATTAGTTCTGAGGCTTTAATGCAAAAGAAGGGCGGAGAGATTTTAGAGTTTGATGAAACAGAATATCCGTTGGCTTTTCAGATTTCCGGACATAAACCGTTTATGATGGCAAAAGCAGCAAAAATGCTGGAGGATAGAGCATCTATAATTGATATAAACATGGGCTGTCCTGTTAATAAAGTAGTAAAAGGCGGGGATGGTTCAGCTTTGATGAAGACTCCCGAGCTTGCGAGTGATATCGTAAAGGCGGTAAAAGATGCTGTTAATATACCTGTTACAGTAAAATTCAGGCTGGGTTATACAGCAGAAACGAAAAATTTCAAAGAATATGCCTTGAAAATGCAAGAGGCCGGTGCTGATGCAATGACCATACACTGCCGTACCCGTTCTCAAATGTACTCGGGAAATGCGGATTGGTCAGAATTGAGAGACATAAAAGATATTATCGATGTTCCGGTATTTGCAAATGGCGATATTGTTGATATCGATACGGCTAAACAATGTCTTGAACTTTCAAAAGCAGATGGTCTGGCTGTTGCGAGAGGTGTTTTAGGTAATCCTGAATTGTTATTCGATATAGAAAATTATTTATTGAATAATGTCAGACCGCCTGTTGTATCTATGAAAACAAAAATTTCTTTAATGAGAGAGCATCTTGAAGGCGAAATTTCTTTGCGTGGAATGAAGAACGGGATTCAATTTTTCAGAAAGTTTTATCCGTATTATATAAAAGGTTTAACCGGTGCATCAAAATACAGATTTGCTCTTGTTACGGAAGAAAAATATGAAAATATAATTTCTATTATTGAAGAGATAGAGGCATCTTGTGACTAAATCTTTTTATACATATATTATACTTACTGAAAAGAATACGTATTATTGCGGCTATACCGATGATTTAGACAGACGTTTTGAAAAGCATAAACTTGGTACGGCATCAAAATACACAAGAGCTTTTAAGCCCGTGAAATATGTGTATACTAAAGAGTTCGCTACAAAATCCGAGGCAATGAAAGAGGAAAGACGTATTAAATCGTTATCACGGAGCGAGAAAGAAAAGTTGATTAATCTTTAACAACTTTCTTTAATCCTTTTGGCTCGTCAGGATTTCTCTTGAGAATGCTTGCTATTTCGCAGGCAATAAGTTGGAGTGTAATGAGAGAACCAAATATTGCCTTAATTTTTTTGCTTGTCTTGATATAGATGTTTAAATCTCCGCAGTCAGCATTTTGAACAGAGGTAATACAAATAATTTTCGGTGAATAATCGTTGCGGATTTTTTGAATATTTCTTTTGGCCGAGATTTCATTTTCATCATCGATTA
>CASDVD010000109.1 GCA_949284155.1 uncultured bacterium
CTGTAGATTGCACATTGAGAATCAGGGCTTTCCATTATTACTTCTACATTATGCCCTTTGCTGAATTCTGCAATCCATTGGCGGCAAGCCCCGCAAGGTGTGCACATTTTTGTATTGTCACTATAAACTGCGAGTTTTATCAGTTTTCCTTGTTCACCGGCTGCTATTGCTGTGGAGAGCGCATTCCTTTCTGCGCATAAAGATAGCCCGTAGCTTGAATTTTCAACGTTGCATCCTGTGTAATAATTTCCTGTGTCATAAAGTGCGCAGGCGCCGACTTTAAAATTTGAGTACGGGGCGTATGCGTTATGTGATGCTTCTTTTGCATATTGCAGCAATTGATAATTGTCCGTCATATATCCCTCTTTGGATGGTTTTTTATATTTTACAGTTAATCAGCCGGGCAAAATTTACCCGTTTTTATATAAGCATAATTTTGCTCATAATTATACATTATTATTTTAATAGAGAATTCTGAATAAAAATCCATTATTTAACGGATATATGAAAAATAAAAATGCATAATAATATTGAATGGAGAAGAGGGATATGAAATTTTTCGCAAAATCAATTTTTTGTTTGCTGGTTGCATTTATATTTATGCAGCCGGGAGTGCTTGCAATTGAAGAAACGGTGCACAGCAGTGCAAAGTCAAAGCCGGTTGTTGCTGTTATTACTGATATAAACCATCGTGCCGGTACAATATATGTTGTCACCGGTGCTTCTGCGGATATCATTGCGTCTGATTTAATAACAGAGCTGAATAACTCCAAACATGTTTATGCTCCGGTTCTGGGTGATTCAATGCAAAAAGTTGCTTCACATATGAACTTGTATACAAAGACTTTTTTTGATGAATATAAATATAATTACAATATAGATTTTATAAATTTAAGAAGAGTAACAAGAAATCTTCATGCCGATTATCTTCTGATGGTGACAAGCGGTTTGGATGTTCAGAGTAATTTTTTGAAGGATACTTTTTGGAACAAGCTTGCAATAGCGGGGCAAGAATCGGTAAGACCCAGTTATAGACTGACGACTTTAATTACACTTGTAGATTTACATAATGAATCGATTTTGTGGCAGCAGCTTTACAAAAAAGATATTTCAGCAAATGATTATGATATAGGAAATGTCCAATTTGCCCCCAGCTACGCACAGCTTTCTAAGATTAAGAAGTATTCAAAAAATATAGCTGAGCACATAACTCCTGAAATAAATATAGCCATAAATCCCGCACTTGCTCCTAAAAAAGAAAAACGATTGATTGAGCTTAAGCAAAAGGATTTTGATGAAGATACACATTTTTATTATCCGTCAATTAATAAAGATAAATTAAAAGAGAAGAAAAACAAATTTATAGAAAATGTGAACAATATCACGCCCAAAATACCTGAAAGCAATGATACATATATTGATAATCCAATCCCGTCAGGTTTTGAAGAGGACATAATGGCACCTGCTTCATTGCAGGGCAGTCTTGAAGAGCAGAAGGCTCAGCCCAAATATTTAGATAATGATGCTCCAAAGCTCAAACCTGCCGTTGAAATTTTAGATTCAAGATACAGTTCTCCTAAAAAGCGGAAGAACAATAAGAAAAATAAAACTGCTGTGCAGTTTACTGTTTTTGAACCCGGCAGCGTGTTTTAATATTTAAAATTTAATCAATTATGTTTTTATGAATTAGACGGTTGTATATATATTAATTAACATAATTTACATTATTTGAATTATATGCGACAAATTATATTGGTTATATTATGATAAATGTAGAAGTCTAAAATACTACGTGGAGGGAACTTGAGCGAAAAGCTTAAAATAAAAGGCGGTATGACCCTGAAAGGTGAAGTTTCGATAAGCGGCGCAAAAAATGCCGTATTGAAACTGATGGCCGCTGCTATACTCGCAAAAGGCGAAAGTAAGATTTATAATGTTCCCGAACTTACCGATGTTCAGATTATGCTTAATGTTCTTGAAGAATTAGGTGTAAAAACGGTTTATGATAAAGTTAATAAAACTGTTTCAATAAATGCGGAAAATATTGCTGATATTACTGCAAAATATGAATTGGTCAGCAAAATGAGAGCGTCTTTTATTGTTCTCGGGGCACTGGTCAGCAGATGCAAAGAAGCAATAGTTGCATTGCCGGGAGGCTGTGCAATCGGTGAACGCAGAGTAGACTTCCATATAAGAGGCCTTGAGGCTCTCGGAGCTAAAATAAAAATCGAAAACGGCTATGTGCATGCCAAAGCTAACAAACTAAAGGGCGCAGATATTTATCTGGATATTCCCTCTGTCGGCGCAACGGAAAACCTTATGCTGGCAGCTATTCTTGCTGATGGCGCAACCCGTATTCAAAATGCGGCGCAGGAGCCTGAAATTGTCGATTTGGCAAATTTCTTGAATGCCATGGGGGCAGATGTATCCGGTGCCGGCACTTCGGAAATTATTATTAACGGAGTCAAACAAGAAGACCTTCATCCTATTGAATATGCCACTATTCCGGATAGAATAGAGGCCGGTACATACATGGCCGGCATTATAGCTACCAGAGGCAAGGGTATAATAAAAAATGTAATGCCTTCTCATTTAACTTTTTATAATTCAAAATTAATAAAAATGGGGGCTAAAATTAAACTGCTTGAACCGACAGTTATTGAGGTTAGCTGCAAACAACGCCTTAGCGCCGTTAATATCGTTACCCAGCCGTATCCCGGATTTCCTACTGATTTACAATCTCTGGCAATGGCTATGTTAACAACTGCCGACGGTGTAAGTATTATTACGGAAAGTCTTTATGAAAACAGATTTATGCAGGTTCCGGAGCTGAGAAGAATGGGTGCGGATATTCATCAGGAAAGAAATCATGCGCTTGTTCGGGGGGTGAAGAAGCTGACCGGTGCAAATCTTAAAGCCAGCGATCTTCGTGCAGGTGCTTCTTTGATTATTGCTGCTTTAATGGCGGAAGGTGAAAGTATTATTGAATCAATACATCATATTGACAGAGGTTACGAGAACTTTGAAGAAAAGTTCAGAAATCTTGGTGCACAAATAATTCGTTTTAATGATAACGATAATATAAGTGAAACTTTAACCCAAAAAGGAAGTTATAATGAAGCCTCAATATAAAAGATGGTATGATCATGATCCGGTATTGCTTGAAGTAATTGAACTTTTGCGAAATTATCAGGAAGAGCTGAAAGCTCAAGCTGAAATCTTTTTGGCAAAGATAGAAGAAAAAGTCTCAAAGGAAACTATAGATAAATTTTATTCCATGGTAAAACCTATAAAAGGAAACCGATGGTATGATAAGGATCCTGTGATTTCTAAAACAGTTGAACTTTTACGGGTTGTACCTCCTGAAACCCAAAAGGCTGCTGCTGAAAACTTTATAAAGACACTTGAAGCAATCGGGATTACACCTGAATTGCCAAACGTTAAAAAGTAATTATTTATTGCGGTTTTTGTCCATCATTGTTTTTTTAATATAGTTTTGTAAATCCGCTGAGACCTGAATATTTTGTATGCCGATATTATATTTTTTTAATTCGGCAAGCTTAAGCTGTTCATCCTCAAGACTTTTTTGTGGAAGCTGCACGGAGTTTTTGACTTCTTCAAAACCGGAAATTCTTTCTGAACCTGAATATTTTTGAATTATGTAATCTAAATTTTCAGACGGAATAGAATATTTTTGAGAAATTTCTTTAACAGAAGCTCCATAAGGCAGCCTGTAAAGCCATTTTACAGTTTCTATATCATTTTGAGACAGATTAATAACACCGTATCTGTGAGGAGTATACATAATATCTTCCTGATACGGACTGTGCCCGAGTCCCAATGCATGGCCGATTTCATGCAGGATGGTGTGATAAACTTCGTTTTCATCCTGGTATTGAGAATGAATTATACCGTCAGAAAGTCCTATTTGTACTTCTGCTGAATAAAGCCTGCCTGATGTATCAAAATGAAAATAACAATGCCCGAGAGCTTTTCTGTCTATTCTTTTCCAGTCAAGGTTTATTTGAGATTCATTCAGGGTATTTACGACACGAAATTTTACTCTGCCGCCTGATACTTTTTCCCAAGTTTCAAGCGCACGTTTCACTAATGCCTGATATTTGTATCCTTCATTCTGTGCTTTATACCATCGAAACGGCGCCATATAAAAGGTCAGCGGAAAACATGAATCAGCCCAGCGGATGATTCGTGAATCTCTCAGGCAGCTTTGCAGATATGTTTTCGCCATTTGAACCTCTTAGTATGTATATTAATATTAATTTGAGATTAAGTAAAGATTTTCAGAGGGTATTCGGGTAAAATTGGTTGTATATGTAACCTTATGTAAGGTTCAAAAAATTAAAAAATTTGTAAAAAGAGAGTTTTATGTGTAAAATGTACTTAATAAGATTTGTGGGAAGAAGATAATGGAATTTTTCAGAAAAAACCAAAAAGTCATAATAATTATTATAGCCGTAACTTTTATAGGCTTTATGCTTGCACCGCTGCTTATGGCTATGGGAAATATGTAGTCGATTTTTCTGTTCGGGAAACTAAATTATGCATAATATAAGCCGTTTTCTAAAGGCGATATTTTCAGTAATCATAATACTGTCTTTTGTGGCAAACAGTGCGTTTGCTACGGATCATATTGAGCGGAAACGGAAAGAAACCCACGCCAAAGTTGTCAAGTTCAAAATTCTTGAATCTTTGGAAACTAACAAGTTGTATAAAAACCAGAGAAAACTTGAGCAGGCTTCCCAAAATCTGGAAAACAATAAAAAACGATATTCTACGGCAGAAGAGAGGCTGGCTGATGCGGAAAGAGAGCTTGCAAATGTAATGCAGGAATATTCTGAGACGGAATTTAAAGCCCGCAACCGTATACGGCAGATTTTCAAAAAACAAAGAAGAGGAATGTTTCAGCTCCTGCTTTCAACTACAGATATAAATACGTTTCTTGACAGAATATATTACCAAAATGTAGTAACCAAAAAAGATAAAAAACGCTTAGCCCGTTTAAAAATGAAATCTGACAGGATAAGAACACTCAGAGACCAGATAGAACAGCAAAAAACAATTATTGCCTTCTCAATAAAAAATATAAACAGTGAACAACAAAATATTCAAAATGCAATCAGCCGAAATGAAAGTTCTATTCAAAAATACAGAACAAACAGAGCATATTATGAAAAAGCGGAGAGGGAACTGGCTAAACAGTCTGTTGCTCTCGGCAAGATGATTAACAGGAATACTAAAAATTCTACGATAAAAATTACGGGCGGATTTATGAAGCCGATAGCCGGCCCTATTACTTCTCCGTTTGGTTATAGAACCCACCCTATTTTTAAAACACGGATATTTCATTCGGGTATTGATATCGGAGGAGTTAACGGAGGCGCTATCAGGGCTTCTAATGCCGGTAAAGTTATCTACTCGGGTTGGTACGGCGGCTACGGGAAAGTTGTAATCCTTGACCATGGACTATATAATGGTAAAGCAACTACTACTTTATACGGCCACATGTCTAACTATATTGTAAGTGCCGGTGAAAAAGTGAAGAAAGGGCAGGTTATAGGATATGAAGGCTCGACGGGATACAGCACAGGGCCTCACTGTCACTTTGAAGTCAGAGTTAACGGAAAACCGCAAAACCCTCTGAATTATATTTAATAAAAGGATTTACGAGTGAAAAAGCCATTTATAACATTTTTAATATCAGGAATAATGTTAACGGGAGTCCGGGTTTTTGGGGCTGAAATGTTTGACTACCCGCAGCCTTCAATGAGTACTGCACAGCCTGAGCCTATTAAAGCAGAAAAATTTGAAAAACCTAAGCGTAAAAAATTCTTTTCAATACTTGAGAGAAATAAAAATTCTCAAAAAGATGAACGGAAAATAAAAGAAAATAAAGAGTTACAAGAACCAAAGGAAGAAATTCAATCAAGTGTCCAAAAACCGGAAGAAGGTAAAGAAAGTGCTTCTTTTGAAAATTCTTATTTTGAAAATGACGGAACAATTGAATTTAAAAGTAAAACAAAACGTGCGGATGAGCCTGTTGTTAATGAGGGAGAAACCACGAATGTTCTGGTGGACAGCGACACAATAGAATATTTTCCTGACAGGCATGAATTTGAAGCACTCGGTCATGCAAAAGTAACATTTACAAGTGAGGATTCAACATTAACAGCTGATAAAATTATTTTTAATCACGATACAAACTACATAAGAGCATATGACAATGTAGTTTTGATGAAAGAGGGCCAGAAGGTTTACGGTGATTATATGCAGGTGAATCTTAATGATGAAAATGCATTAATTGCAAAACCTGTTATGTCTCATATGAATATAAAAATTACTGCAAAAGTGGCTAATGTAAACAAAGCTAAAACAGAAGCGCTTGAAGGAAATGCAAAATTTACGGACAGCCAGATTTTTCATATGATGAACCGATCTGTGTTCGGATTTGAGAAACCTCCTATGGATACGGAAGATGATAAATTTTATCTTTTAAAAGAAAAATATAATAATGAATGGAAAATTAAATCTAAAGTTATTATTGTAGACAGCTATAAGGATCGTGATATTGTAACGATTAAAGATGCTGATGTGTATTTAAAAGATTTAAAAGTTGCAAGAACCGGAAAAATGAAAGTTTATACGGATAAAGAACAGAATTATGTAGAAACAAACATGCTGGAATTCGGTTCAATCAGAAATATGGGTATGTATTTATCGCCCGGTTATGTTATGCCGCTGCCGTTCGGTTCAACGTTAAAAATAGGGCCGGCTCTCGGTTATAAAAGCGGAATAGGATTCGGCGGGCTGGCCAGATTCCAAAATGCATATAACCGTACGGATTTCGGATATACTTCAGCGACGACAAGACCAATAATGCGTGGTGAACACCATTTTTCAGACAAGTTGTGGCTGCAATACGGTATAAATTCATATATGAATGAATGGTGGATGGGCGGCAGAATGCCTGAATTCGGTGCGCAGTTAGTCTATGCGGAACCTTTTGAAAATGAAGATTTGAAAATAAAATTTGAAAACAGATTTTCCGGCGGTATATACCGAGACTGGGGAGATGGCTTTACGACAACCAGATTCCGCTGGATGACAACCACTGATAAAGGAATTTACGAATATAAAAATTCGGATAAAAAAATTGCTGTCAATTTTGGTGTACAGGTTCAATCAAATGCCAGTGTATATGGTTCGGGAGATACATACGGATTGATTCGTACAGGCCCGTATTTAAGAACGCAATATCGCGGATGGCAGCAGTTTGCGGCATATTATATCGGCGGAGAAGCCGGTCAGTCGCCTTTCTGGTTTGACCAGTTTTTCTACAGTAAATCAAGCGTAATGCTGGGTGAGGCATTAAGGATTAACAAATATTTGACGCTTATGTATTCTACTGTTCTTGCTCTGGCCGACACACCGGATGACAGAATGCTGCAAGAAAACAGGTTCTACATTGTCATCGGCCCGGATGATTTTAAAGTTCTTCTCGGGTATGATGCCTACAGGCAGACAACGAGTTTCGGATTTAATATGGCTGTCGGCTCCGACAATTCCGAGCTGGATTTTCAACGCCTTATTTTAAATGATATTGATAATCTCGGTAAAGTTGATACAAAAAGAAGAGAAAAACTTAAAAAAGATGAGCCGAAAAAAGAAGAAGAGAACAACGGCAATAATATGGACAAATCAGTTCGTGAATATGAAGAATTCACGCCGGCATATAATATACTCAATAACATGTTGAATCCTGCGGCAATTAGACCTCCAAACTACTAGGAACTGTCGGGATTGAAATATAAAAGTTTGTAGTATAATGAACAAAAGAAGTTATTGATATATAACAATGCTTAAAAAAGACCGTTACAAGGGGAATTTTTAATGACGTTAAAAGATTGGTTCGAGATAAGAAAAGAACAGCAGAATGCCGCAAGACCTGCTGAGGTGAAAATAGATGATAATATAGGAAAGCTATGGGTTAAATGTTTTAACTGTAATGCGCAGCTTCCCAAAAAAGAATTGGAAGCTCATATGATGGTTTGTCCCCAGTGCGGATACCATTTCAGAATAAATGCCCGTACCAGAATTTATCAGTTGTTTGATGAAAATAGTTTTGAGGAGTATTTTGTTGATATTTCACCTGCGGATCCGTTGAATTTTACGGATACGGAACCTTATAAAGTGCGTCAGGCCAGAGCAAAGGCAGCAACGAGTCTTAATGATGCGGTGATTACCGGTACAGGTAGGGTTAACGGAGAGAAGATTGCCTGTGCGGTAATGGATTTTGAATATATGGGCGGTTCAATGGGCAGCGTTGTCGGTGAGAAAATCACTATGATGATGGAGGAAGCACTAAAGCAGAAGCTGCCGATGGTTGTTGTAACAGCATCCGGCGGAGCCAGAATGCAGGAAAGTGTTCTGAGCCTTATGCAGATGGCCAAGACCAGTTGTGCGGTTGCACGCTTGAATGAAGCGGGTATTTTGTATATTACGATTTTGACAGACCCGACATATGGCGGTGTTACTGCCAGTTTTGGTACGCTCGGGGATATTATTATTGCAGAACAAGGTGCCAGAGTCGGTTTTGCCGGCAGACGTGTAATTGAACAGACAATCAGACAGAAACTACCTGCTGATTTTCAGACAGCCGAGTATCTGATGAAACACGGGCAGGTCGATGTTATATCTAAAAGGTCTGAATTGAAAAATACTCTGGCAAAAATTTTAAAACTCCATAAACATTAGGAATATTAAGAAGATGATGAGATTAGATTTTGAAAAACCTATTATAAAAATAGAAGAAAAAATAGAAGAACTGAAAAAAATGAGTGCAGAATCCGGCATCGACTTATCAAAAGAAATCGAAACCTTTGAAACTCAGGCTCATGAATATAAAAAGGAGCTGTATGAGAATCTTGCGCCTATTCAAAAACTTCAAATTGCCAGACACCCTAACAGACCGAATTTTTTGGACTATATACAATTAATGACAACAGACTTTGTTGAGATGCATGGTGATCGTGAGGGAAGCGATGACCGGGCTATTATAGGCGGTGTGGCAAAAATTGGCGAACAGCCTGTGATGATAGTAGGTACAATGAAGGGAAAATCCACTAAAGAAAATTTGGAGTACAACTTTGGAATGCCTCAGCCGCAGGGATATCGAAAGGCACTCAGACTTTTTGAACATGCGGACAGATTCGGGCTGCCTATTGTTACGCTGATTGATACACCCGGTGCTTATCCGGGAATCAAAGCTGAAGAGACCGGACAGGGTATAGCTATTGCTGTTAACCTTAAAGAAATGGCAAAATTAAGAGTGCCTATTGTTGCGGTTATTACAGGTGAAGGCTGTTCCGGAGGCGCATTGGGGCTTGCTGTTGCAAATCGGGTTTTGGTGCTTGAACATGCGTATTATACAGTTATTTCGCCGGAGGGCTGTGCTTCAATATTGTGGCGTGATGCAGCGAAGGCTGCTGATGCGGCTAATGCGTTGAAAATAACGAGTAAAGATTTATTAGAATTAGAAATCATTGATGGTGTTGTGAAAGAGCCGTTAGGCGGCGCACATTATGATTATGAATTTATTGGTAATGAATTAAAGAAAGATATTTTGAAATCTATTGACGAACTCAAATCTATGTCAGAAGAAGAGTTGAAAAATGACAGATATAATAAATTCAGACGAATGGGCGTTTTTAACGGCCTGGCATAAAGAAATTGGAGTCAGTGCAGTTGAAAGAATATTACGAAATTTCCGTAAAAATTAATCCGGCAGCAATAGAGCTTGTTACCGATGTATTTTTTGACCGTTTTGAATGTGAGGGTGTTGTTCAGGCGGAAGAAAAGTGGAAGGACTTGCAGTTAATTGAAACAACCAATAACATAGCTAAGGGTTATGTACTATTTGAAGAAGAGAAATTTGCGCCTTTGGACATCCAGAAAATATTTTATGAAGCCAAAGATTCATTAACGGAACTGGGTTTTACGGATGAGGAGCTCGGCGAATGGTCTGTGCAGGTTAAGAAGGTTATAAATCAGGATTGGTCTAAAAAGTGGAAAGAGCACTGGAAACCGACACGGGCATCGGAGCATGTAATAATATGCCCCACCTGGGAAGAATGCCGTATCGGAAAGGATGAAATCCTTATTAACCTGGATCCGGGTTCGGCTTTCGGCACCGGAACGCATGCAACGACACAGCTTTGTATACGTGCGATTGAAAAGTATATGCCGGAAGGTGCTGTTATGGCGGATATCGGAACCGGTTCGGGCATTCTGGCAATTACTGCCGTAAAATGCGGTGCAAAGCATGCAATAGGGGTGGATAATGATCCTTTGGTAATTGATGTAGCTATTGATAATGCTCAGGTCAATCATGTTTACAGTAAAATTGAATTTTTTCATAAAACTGCCGATGAATTACATGAACAATTTGATTTTATTGCAGCAAATATACTCCACAATGTCCTTGCTGATATAATGGGTGATTTGAAAAAGTTAATGAAACCTGATGCCAGAATGGTATTAAGCGGTATACTGGATGAAAAACAACAGGTTGTGCTCGAGGCTGTCAAAAAACATGGATTGAATGTGATAGAAATTTTGACACAGGAAAATTGGGTGGCAATAGTTGTTTCATTGTAATGTCCGTGTAAATCTGTTTCTGTATATAGTTTGAATTTAAAAGCTGTTTTTAGTAAAATCAATCATAACGATTGGTCGTTGATATGGAATTTAGTATAGATGAATTAAAAGAAGCTTCCGGCGCTGCGATAGTGAGAGGTGTCACGGTTCCCGGTACTTTTTCAATATGTACGGATACCCGTAAAATCAAAGGCGGAGAAATATTTCTTCCGTTGAGCGGTGCAAATTTTGACGGGCATGATTTTATAGAAACAGCGTTGGCTAATGGCGCCGCCGGATATTTCAGGTCTAAAAAGAAATTTTTATATAAAGATGCAAAGGTTATTTTGCATGTGAAAGATACTCTTGAGGCTTATTTAAAAATTGCGGCGGCTTATAAAGAAAAGATAAATCCTATAACAGTTGCTATTACGGGAAGTTCGGGCAAAACTACTACCAAAGAGATGATGGCGTCTGTTCTTTGTGAAAAGTTCAAAATTCATAAATCCTGCCTTAATCATAATAACGAAATCGGTCTTTGTGAAACAATGCTGACAATGCCGCAGTGTACGGAAGTTTTGATAGTTGAAATGGGAATGCGCGGGCTCGGAGAGATAAAACTGCTGTCTGATTATGCAAAACCGGATTTGGCAGTTATTGTCAATAGCGGCACCTCTCACATAGGAAGATTGGGCTCTGTCGAAAATATCGCAAAAGCAAAATGTGAAATTACTTCCGGTTTGCACAAAGAGGGTTTGTTAATAGCGCAAGACAATGATTTAATTAAACAGGCAAATACTTTTGGCGGTAATTGTATTTTCATAGGGCCGGAGTCTCCTGAGCTGAAGGTTTTGGCTCTTAATAAAAACGGTTCTGATTTCGTTTATAAAGGACATGAGTTTCATTTAAATGTTGAAGGAGAATACAATATTCAAAATGCTCTGTTTGTCATAGAAGCCGGCACAAAGCTCGGAATGAAGGCAGAAGAGATTGCATCGGGTCTCAATAAATACAAATCTATTTCACAAAGATGGGAAGTTGAAAAAATACATGGCTTTGATGTAATAAATGACAGCTACAATGCAAATCCGGATTCTGTAAAAGCTTCTTTAAAAACCTTTTTGGAATTGTATGACGGTCAAAAAGTCGTAGTGCTCGGTGATATGGGTGAACTCGGCGAGAGGGAAGTTTTTTACCATGAAGAAATCGGCCGGTTTTTGAGTAATTACAGCGGAGTCAGATTAATTACCGTCGGCAGTCTTGCAAAATATATCGCTGAAACCGCAAAAATTGATTCAGTAAGTTTTGAGAAAAATGAAGAGGCTGCTAAATATATCTTTGAAAATATAGAAGAAGGTACTACAATACTGTTTAAGGCTTCACGTTTTATGAAGTTTGAACAGATAATTGAGGAGTTAAAAAGACAATGATACTTGTTCCGGTTTCCGGTTTGATAGCTTTTGTACTGTCGCTCCTTTTTGGAGTTGCATATATTGAATTTTTGAAAAAGAAGATGTTTAACCAGTATATATTGGAGGATGCACCGGAAACTCACATGAAAAAAAGCGGCACGCCCACCACCGGCGGTGTGTTTATTGTTACGGCTTCCGTCTTTGCTTCCGTGATTGCATTATTCATGGCGGAAAAGACTTCGGCCGGAGCTTTTTTACTTTTGATAACGTATGTTTTTTATATGTTTGCCGGTTTTCAAGATGATATTCAAAAAATTCAAAATCACCAAAATAAAGGTCTGACGCCGAGAGGGAAATTGTTTTTGCAGATAGCAATATCTATTCTTCCTGTCTTGTTTGTTACAATAAGCGGAAGAACTTTTGTTACATTTGGTGAGTATACTTTAAATTTGGGCTGGTTGTATCCGTTGTTCGGTATTTTTCTTATTACCGGAGTGTCCAATGCTGTTAATTTAACAGACGGGCTGGATGGTCTGGCGGCTTCTAATATGGTGATTGCTTTAATTGCTCTTGTTTTGGTAAATCTTATAATGGGCAATATTGATATAGCAATAATTTGTGCTGCTATAGCAGGTGCTTGTCTGGGATTTTTGTATTTTAACAAATATCCTGCAAAAGTTTTTATGGGCGACACAGGCTCGCTTGCTCTCGGCGGTGTTTTGGGAACTATTGCTGTGATGGGAAAATTTGAGTTGTGGCTGATTCCTATCGGTATAGTTTTTCTTTGTGAGACATTGTCTGTTATTATGCAGGTAACAAGCTACAAGCTTACCGGAAAAAGGATATTCAAAATGTCGCCGGTTCACCATCATTTTGAACTTTGCGGATGGAATGAGAAAAAAATCGTTTTTGTTTTTAGTTTGGTTACATTTATTTTTTGTACAGGGGCAGTTTTATTGTTCTGGAAGTTGAACGGATAGCGGATATGAAAAGAAATTGGTTTGATAAAAAAGTATTAATATTGGGTCTTTCGAAAAGCGGTACTGCTGCTGCTGAATATTTAAATGCTAAAGGAGCGGATTGTTATATTACCGAGAAAAAAGAATATAACGAAAAAATGGCTGCTGATGTTGAAAAAATGAATAATCTCGGAATAAAAACGGAATTCGGGAATCACAGCGATGAGTTTTTAGACGGAGCATATCTCGCCGTGACAAGCCCAGGAATACCTCCTTGTGCTGAGATTTTCAGCAGATTAAAGGAAAAGAAGGTTCCTGTTATAAGCGAAATTGAGCTGGCTTTTAAGGAAACAGGAATTCCTTTTATTGCTGTTACCGGAACAAATGGCAAGACAACGACCACTATGCTTACGTCATTCATATTGAACAGAGAATATAAGGCTCCTGTGTGCGGGAATATCGGTATTCCTCCCACATCTTTATTGAACGGCGATGCTGACTATTTTGTATGTGAAGTAAGCTCTTTTCAGCTTCAATACAGCAGATGTTTCCGTCCTCAGATTGCCGTATGGATGAATTTTACTCCTGATCATATCGATTGGCACGGCGGATTGGAAAATTATTTTGCGGCTAAAGCTGGTTTGTTTGCAAAAGAAAAAATGCCTGCTTTTGCGGTATTTAACGCACTGGATGAGAGAGTATATGAATTTTCAAAGACTTATTCCGGTGAAAAATTTTATTTTGGAAAAGAGTTTGAAAAAAATTGTGCATATATTAAAGAAGGTGCCGTATATTTTAAGAGAAAAGCCGGTGAAGAAGAAAAAATCATAGATTTAAATGAAATACAGCTGGTTGGAAACCACAATTATCAAAATGTAATGGCGTCCGTAATTTGTGCAAAAATTGTCGGACTCGGCAATGAAAATATTTATAATGCAATAAAAGAATTTGCGCCTCCAGAACACAGATGTGAGTATGTTGGAACTGTTCTGGAGAAGGAAGTATATAATGACTCAAAAGCAACAAATCCGGAGGCGTCTGTTTTTGCGCTGAAGTCTTTTGCGGGAAAAACAGTTACGCTGATAGCCGGAGGCCGGGACAAGAATACCGATTTGACTGAAATGTGCAATGTTATGAAAGAATGTGTTCATGATGTTATTCTTTTGGGTGAGGCAAAAGAGCGTTTCGAAAGCGAATTCAGAAAAAACGGATATAACAATATTATTACGGCGAATGGATTTGAAGAAGCAATAGACAAGGCATTTGAGCTTGATAATCAGGTGATTCTTCTGTCGCCGGCTTGCGCAAGTTTTGATATGTTCTCGGGATATGAAGAGCGGGGAAGAGTGTTTAAGGACTATGTCTTATCGAAGAAATAGACAGATTCAGAATTATGTGCCAATGAATGACGTTGTGCTTTCACCGCCTGACGCCACAATTATTCTGGTGGTAGCTTTTCTTGTTGTAATTGGTCTTATGGCGATTTTTAGTGCAGGTGCACCTAAATGCATAGAGGCCGGAGTAAATCCTGCGTCTTTTGCTTTAAAGCAATTTATCTACATGATTGTGGGTATTTTGGGTATGAAGTATTTCATGAAGATTGATTATAAAAAGTTAAAAGATTGGGCGGTTCCTTTTGCCTGGTTTGTAATTATAATGTTAATACTTGTAGACTTTACGCCGCTGGGCGTGGTTGTTAACGGTGCCAGACGGTGGATAATGGTCGGGCCGATACAGTTTCAGCCGTCAGAGATGACAAAATTTGCTGTTATTTTATTGTTATCCAATGCTTTTTACCGTGACGGAAATCTATTCAGCAGCGTAAAATTTACCAGATATTTTGTTCCTATTTTGTTGATGATATTTTTGGTCTATAAACAGCCAAACCTGAGTATGGTTATATTACTGTTGATAATTTCAACGGTAATGTATTTGAGTGTCAGCGGTTCTGTGCAAAAGATGATAATGTTTGGTGCGGCAGCATTGGGCGTTATGATAACCGGATTTTTAGTATTTGGACAAAAATTGCTGCACGGGTATCAGATGCAAAGGATTCAAATATGGCTCAATCCTGAATCAGACCCTTACGGTGCGGGATATAATATTATACAATCACTTTTGGCCTTTGCAGCCGGAGGTTTTTGGGGCGTCGGATACGGAAGTTCAAAGCAGAAGCTTGCATGGCTGCCGGAGGGACATACTGATTTCATTTTTGCAGTTATTGCTGAAGAGTTGGGCTTTTTGGGATGTTTATTAGTAATAGGCTTGTTTTGGACGCTTATTCACAGAGGGATAATTGTTGCTTCCCGCTGCGGTGATATGTTTGGGAAATTGATGGCTATCGGAATTACATTGTCTATCGGAATACAGGCTTTTATTAATATGAGTGTGTCAAGCTCTCTTATACCGGCTACAGGTGTGCCGCTTCCTTTCATCAGTTACGGCGGTACGTCTTTGATTGTTTCAATGTGTATGGTGGGAGTATTGTTGAATATTTCAAAAAAGCGGATAAAAAGGATTAGAGTTAATGAATTCAGATAAACCACGGATATTTATAACCGGCGGCGGTACGGGCGGTCATATATATCCTGCTGTTGCCGTGGCAAAAGCTTTAAGGGCAAAAGGATATGAGATTTTTTATGTAGGTAATTCAAAAAATCTTGAAAAAAATATAGCGGAAAAAGAGGATTTTGAGTTTTTGCCGGTTGATATTTCCGGAATGCCCAGACATATAGGCGTTTCGTTATTAGTTTGGATATGGAAATTAGCAGCGGCAACAGTTAAATCAGTATTTTATATATTAAAATATAAACCGGATATGATTTTCGGGACAGGGGGATATGTAAGTGCACCTGCATTATTTGCTGCTATCTTGACAGGTACTCCGTTTGCAATTCATGATTGCGATGCAATGCCGGGAATTGTCTCAAAAACAGTTGCGCCGTTTGCTGCATTTGTATCTTGCGCTTTTGAAACTTCTAAGAAATATTTAAAAAGTAAAAAGGTCATAGTGAACGGAAATCCTATAAGAATGGATTTTTCAGGTTTTGATAAAGATAGTGCAAGGGAAAAACTCGCTTTGGATGAGAAAACGACTATTATGGTGATGGGAGGTTCTCAGGGGGCAAAGAGGATCAATAAAGCAGTTATAGAGGCATTGCCGGAGTTGTTTGCGGAATATGATATTCAATTGATTCATCAAACGGGACGAAAAAACTATGAAGAGGCAATTGCATGTCTTGAGGCTGATTATCCTTCATATAAGGAGAATAAAAATTATATTATTGCACCGTATTTTGATGAGGTGTATATTCCGTTAAAAGCATCGGATATAGCAGTATCACGGGCTGGCTCTTTGAGTATTTCCGAAATATGTATGTGTTCTCTTGCATCAATATTGATACCGTACCCGTATGCGGCGGCTGACCATCAAAGAAAAAATGCAAAAGAGATGGAGCAAAAAAATGCGTCTTTGTATTTGGAGGATGAAGATTGTACTGCAGAAAATTTAATAAAAGCATTGGGCGTTTTTATTAAATCCGGTGAAAAATTGAAGGAATATCAAAATAATGCTGCTGCACTTGCCAAGCCGAATGCTTTGGAAAATATTGCGAAAGAGATTGAAGACTGTATTAAAAAATAATTCTATAAAGCATAACGCTGTCACGCAGTACGGAAACCTAAAAGTTTCAGCGGTTCAGGCTCTCTTTCCACCCAGTATTGGCTTGTTGCTTCAGAGTTATTAGCAGATTCTTCTTTAACAAGTACGGCATAATTTATATCAATAAAATCAATGGCCCGTACAGGTTGGACAAAGAATTCTTTAGCACCGCAGTTGTGGCAAAATTTTTCAGCGGGTTGAATTTTCCCCTGTTTTATAACCGTTTTTCGTTTGACGTTGCAGCAAGAACATCTTGTCAGATACCATTTATTTTGAATAAACTTTCCGCAATCAGGGCAATATCCTGATTCTATCTCGGGAGTAATTCTGCTGTGCGTACAATCTGTGTTATTTTTGAAAAACATGCTGACCTCAGTTCATTTACGAAATTATTTATAAGAGTATTTTAAAATTTGTCAACAGGGCTGAATTCATGTCCCGGCGTGAAATAGCATATTGACAAATAAAAATGAGCATATAAGATGTTATAAGCGGGACTTTTAAGTTTCGTCAAAAAGATTTTGTTTTATA
>CASDVD010000110.1 GCA_949284155.1 uncultured bacterium
AGAACAAAATTTACAATTAATGCAATTATCAATATTAAATTGGGAAAATTTACTATTTCATATGCCAGCAAAAATTCTTTCAAACATTGATACAAATACATTCCGAATAATGAAAATGAACAAATAAATATGTATTCCTTTATCATAGGTACAAGTTCCGCTTCAAATCCCATTTTAGAAATTATTGGAACAGTGATAAGGCAAATTATGCAAAAAATAACTGCCAGAAGCATTGCATAGTTTAATATTGAAATCAAAAATTTTTTTGTAGGTTTTCTGTTCCCTCTGTAGTTTGATATTACAATAGAGATTGCTGACATCAAACCGAGCCCGACAACCAGAATACAAAATATAATTGAATTTGCAATGCTTATTGCTGCCAATGTTGCTGTGGAGTGCTTTGCCGCTATAAATACGTCTGTGGCGCCGATAAGAATTTGTCCTAAATTCCCTATCATTAAAGGAAAAGATAATGACAGTATTTCTGTAAAATATTTTTTGTATTTATTAAATGTTTCAGCAAAAAGCATTGTTCTATCCTTATGTGCTTATTATCACAATATCATGATAAAAAACAATGTCTATACAGACGTTTTTGCACGAACAATCGCACTTTCAATATCAAAGAAGATATCGCTTTTGCTTATTATTTTGTCCAGACCTAATTTTAAAACTTTCACGGCCAGTTTTTTGTTATTAAAGATAAAAGATATTTTTGCACCGCTGTCTTGTAATCTGACTGCCATATCTTCCAGTGCAAAAACAGCTGATATGTCCATATATTTAATGGTTTGACAGTCGATGATAATATGTTCTGTATCAAGAATATTTTCAACTCTTGACAGCACATGTGAAGCGGAGCCAAAAAAGAAAATGCCTTTTATGTGCATAATTAGTATTTTATTTTGTTTATCTTCTTCTATGCTGTCTTCAACTGACTCATCTTCATCAGTTTCAAGCCCCTTTATTTTTATATTCATTTCGTTTGATATTTTTATTGAGAAAATGACTGAAGAAAGAACCACACCGATTCCTACTGCAAGAATAAGGTCATCCAATACAGTAATTAAAAAGACAAGCAGCATTACAGCCAAATCACCTTTAGGTGCAATTTTTAAGACTTTTAAAAATTTATAATCAATAATGTCAAATCCGACTTTTACCAATATACCTGCCAATACCGCCATTGGAATTTTTGCTGCCAGCGGTGAAAATGCTAAGACTACTGCAATCAGAAATACTGAATGAGTAATGCCTGAAAGTCTTGATGTTCCTCCTGATTTTATGTTAACCACTGTTCTCATTGTTGCACCTGCACCTGCAAGCCCGCCGAATAAAGCGCTGACCATGTTGCCCAGACCCTGGCCTATTAATTCTCTGTTGGAATTATGTTTTGTTTTGGTTAGGGAATCGGCTACCAGAGATGTTAACAGTGAATCAATTGAACCCAGCAAAGATAGTGTTAGTGCAAGAGGAAGAACTGTATTGAGTTCTTTATAATGAATTGACGGAAAGCTGAAGGAAGGAAAGGCCGCCGGGATATTGCCTATTGTTATAACATCAAAATTCATTACATAACTTATTAAAGATACAACTATCAATGCGATTAAAGGCGATGGTATTTTTGTTGTGATTTTTTTTGGTGTCAAAAATACAATAAGCAAAGTAAGCAAACCTAAAAAAAGGCTTTGGTAATTTATATTTTTTATTGATACCAGAAAATTTAATAAATTTTGAACAGGTGCTCCATCGAAATTTATTCCGATAAGAGGGTTAAGCTGCAAGAGAATTATGATTGCGCCGATTCCGCTCATAAAACCGGAAATTACAGGGTAGGGAACGTATTTTATAAATTTCCCTACTTTTAAAAGCCCTAATATTATCTGAAAAAAACCGGCAAGCAAAATAGTCATAAATATAAGTTTGGGATTGTTGCCGTTGCTGAGTGCTATTGACGCTATAACCACTGTCATAGGGCCAGTAGGGCCGGAAATTTGCGTTGGTGTTCCTCCGAATATTGTTGCAAAAATGCAGACAATAACAGCGCCCCACAAGCCTGCTGCGGCTCCTAATCCGCTCGCTACGCCGAGAGCCAGTGCTAAAGGCAGTGCAATAATGCCTGCTGTAATGCCTCCGTAGATATCTCCTTTTATATTTTTCAATTCAAGCATAAAACTTATTTTAGCATATATGAGCACACAGGTCTTGTCCGGGTATTGATTTTTGTATATTAATCATTAAATTTTGAGTTGTAGGTAACAGTTTGTAAATTTTTCTTAACATTTAATTTAAAATCCTAAAGTTTTTATCTGATTGTGCCGACAAATAATACAGATATGCAAAAACAAAAGGAGTATTAGCTATGGGAATGGCAGCTTCACAAGCCAGATTCTTAGGCCTTACGGCAAGAAAAACAAATACTGAATATGAAGGTCAACAGGTAAACCAACAAAGAACTGCGTTGGCTAACCAGAGCGCCGGACTTTTTAATGAGCTGCTTTCCTTGAAGGTTCCGACTCCTCCGTTGGCAACAGATTATTCCAAGAGTGAATATGTTTTCACTAATCCTGCGACCTCTGATGAAATCGCTCTTGATTATATCTTGAAAAATCCGATAGGCGATGACGGAAAACAAACTTATACAGTAGATGGAAAAATCAAGACTACAGATTATTTGTATAATATTGCAACAAGAACTTACGGTACAGGTGATGCAAACGCATATTCCGTAAGAGGCAGTGATACTGACCCCGTAACTTATTCTATAAGCATTGGAAACGGCGATTATATGGAATTAATGGGGCCTGAAAGATACGATGTATTAACTGATAAATTTAATGCTGTGGATGGTGCGCCCGGAGATTGCCAACCCGGAGATACCTTCTACAAATACGTAGATACAAGATCAGGTATTGCATATTTTATCAATAGCAATAACTTTAATCCTGCCGCTCAAATATTCCCGGCCGAATTACAAATTTACTCTCAACAATCTTATGCCAAAGACGCTCCCTTCCATTCTGATAATGCTGAGTTGACTCAAGCACAGGACGGAACCGGCAGATTCACTTCTATCAGATTTGCAACAGGCACAGATGCTAACGGCAATCCCGTAAACTTTGTAACATGTGCATTAGAAATGCGCACAACACAAGATGAAGAAGCTTTTGATGATGCGATGAATCAATACAACGCTGAAAAAGCTCAATATGACAAAAGAGTTGCTGAAATTGATGCTCAAACAATCATTATTCAGCAGCAAGACAGAACACTTGAATTGCACCTTACTCAACTTGATACTGAACAACAGGCAATTCAAACAGAATTGGATGCAGTTAAGAAGGTAATTGATAAAAATATTGAAGAAACATTCAAAACTTTTGCATAGATAATACTCCGATTTTACCGGCCCTCCGGGGTCGGTTTTCATTAAAAAATCGGAAGTCATACCAAAGTATGGTATGTATGCTACCAACATATGATTTTTTTTGAAAGACGCTTTAAATGCTGATTTAAAAACTTTATAATGAAAATGTAATATATCTTAATGTAACATAGGAAAATTTTGACAACACGAAGGAAATAATTAAATTTTAACAGTTAGGTAAATAGAAATACGGAGACAGCTTATGGGTATGGCAGCATCTCAGGCTAGATATTTAGGCCTGCAAGCTAGAAAAACAAATACTGAATATGAAGGACAACAAGTTAACCAGCAAAGAACTGCACTGGCAAATCAAAGTGCTGATTTGTTCAGAAGACTTCTTACTTTGAATGTTCCGACTCCTCCTGACCAAACAAATTATAAAAAAGACAGTTATACGTATAATGATCCGACCAGCGTAGACGGCAAAGCATATATTGACTCAATGACAAAGAACGAGGGTTCTGATCCTCCTACTTATACAGTCGTTGTTAGAAAGAAAATTAATGAGCCTCAATACAATGGTCTGTCAAATCAGAATGTGTCGGTTATAAAAGATGCTGATGAAAAATACAGTATCAATCTTCCTAACGGTACTCAATATACTCTCGACGGCCCGATTTCACCATTGAGCGAGACATTATGTGACGAATTTAATAAACTCGGTGCTTCAGAATATGAAAACCAAACAACTGACACCTATTACAAATTCACTAACGGTGCGACCGGTGCAACTACATATATAAATACAAAATCAGGATTTGATCCTGATAATGAAAATCTCCAAAATGTTGACTTCTTTATGACTATGACAATTGAAAAAGAAGCCTATGAAACGATTGAAAATGCAGTACTGAGCCAATCGGAAGACGGAGTGTATACTTCTTTGTATTATTCTGACAATTCAGGAAAACATACGTTTGAACTTTCTCCGTCCAGTGATTATGACGAAGCTGCATATGACGCTGCAATGAATCAGTATAATTACGATAAAGCATTGTATGAAAAAGAAGTTGCTGATATCAACGCAAAGACGGAAGAGCTGCAAGAAGAAGACAGGACTCTGGAGTTAAGGCTAAAACAGCTTGATACAGAGCAAGAAGCGCTTCAAACAGAGCTCGATTCTGTTAAAAAAGTAATTGATAAAAACATTGAAAATGTATTCAAAACATTCCAATAATTAGAAGATATGCGAGGCTTATATGTCCTATAAAAATGACGGTTATCTTGTAATAGCAAACAAATTCGGAAATGCCAGTTCCGATGCTAAAGCACAGTTATTTGAAACATATGACAGATTGAGAGATTTGACTGTCAGCGGTTCAGCACTTGACGGTGCGGGCTTCGGTACTGCCGGTACATTTTTATGGAATATAGCCAGATTGATTGCTCCCAGTGCTTTTATGTCTGTTATGGGCGGCAATCAGACAATGAATATTCCGGGTACTTCATACTGGTCGCCTATTAGCGGTGCGAACTCCATTTTAGACGGAGGCAGTGCGGCATTTGGTTTAACCAATTTAGGTAATTATCCGGGATTCCCTAACGGGGCGGCTAATATATTTTGGGGCTTTGGTTCCGATACCGGTGTAATGACAGGCGGTGCATCCGGGTTATATAATGCGGCAAGTATTGGCGGCTCGGTTGGTGCCAGTACCGCTGCCTATGGAGCAGGCATTGCATCCGGCTTTGGCGTTCCGGGTACGGGATGGGTTCTTCCCACCGCCGGTGTTGTTTCCGGTATTGCCGGGGTTGTGCAGGCAATGGCGCCTTATATGGGGGCTTTTGGGCTTGGAGCTACTGTTGCCGGTAACTTGCTGCAGGGCACAACTTCTGCTGCACTTGCTGCTTATCAAAATATGACCGGACGTATTGTTTCTAACGCTGATACAATACTTTCTAACAGAGTCAGAAATATCGAGACTGTGGTGAAAATGCTTGATACTCAGGGTGATATTGTTAAGAAAATGCTCAAAGATGACCTTGAAGGCGATAACAAGCAAATTCAAAATATGTAATATAAATTTTGTATTCTACTGTTTTTTTTTGACTTGGGTTTTAATACGCAGATATATAGCTGCGATGTTGTACTGTGAATTTAAAAGGGCTGTTATGACTGAAAATATTTTTGATGCACTGTTGAGAAAAATTGTAAATTATTATTACAATTTGCTTACTACATCGTCCAATTTGCTAAAGAATTGCGGAGAAATGCCGATAACTTATGAAGAACACAGAGCAAATATGGCATTTTTAAAAAATGCCTCGGGTGCTTATTATGATTGCTATAAGTAAATATTAAGAAATATTAAAATATGCGTATAATAAGGCAATTTAAGCACTGCATCTGTTTTTATAGTTATGTAGGTGTCCCGAGTGCGGGCAAGGAGTACAGAAGTGTTTCAACAAGCTATTCAAAATAACTTACAGAACCTCATAAACTTTCTTGGCTATATGGTCGCTTATATGAGACGGCATAATCCTGTTATGACACTGGCTCATAGCGCACTTGCTATGTTAAAAGACTTTTTAACAATGAATAAAAAACTGAAAATGGCGAAATACCGTGTTAACTATCAAATGTATAAATTGAATCAAATGGAGCAATTGATAGCCGAAAACAATGAACACGTATTTCTAAAGGGAAGAAAACTCAATCAAACTAGATAGGGGTGGCCACAATGGGAATGGCAACGGCACAAATGAGATTTATGTATTTAAATGCTTACAGGCTTGACCTGGAGTACAAAATACAACTCATTACTGAAGCAAAAATGAATCTTTCAAGAACTGTAACAGACCTGCTTAATGTGGGTACTGACCTTGATTCTGATGATCCTATTGTGAAAAAACTGGAGGCAAGAAAAGAAAGATTAAATATAATGGAAAAGAAACTGGATATGCAAATGCAGCAATACCAGCAAAAACTCCAGATGATAGATGCTGAAATGGATTCTTGTTCAAAATTAATTGATAAAAATATAAAATTATCTTTTAGATATTAATCAAATTAAAAAGAGAATGACAGGTATAAAGAGCCTGTCATTCTTTTTATTTAATATAAAATTTCATTTTATCATTTATATCTTTAGTCCAGGTAATGTAGCGCATTTTTATTTTACGGCCTTTATAGAATTTACTGTTATCCGTATTTTTAAAAAGATTAATTACATCATCAAGGTTGTAGAATAAATCTTTTGAAGTTAATTCTTTCATTTATCTGTCTGCCTTTGAGATATATGATTCTGAAAGAGTGAGCTTAATGAAGTTTTTTGCTTCATTTACCGGAACGGCAAAGCCAATACCGATATTTGAAATATTATTGTCAGGATTGTATATAGATTGGCTGATACCTATTACTTCGCCTTTTATATTTAGTATCGGGCCTCCGGAATTGCCGGGATTTATGGCTGCATCTGTTTGGATTTTGTTTTTTGTGTAATCGATTCTTGAAACTATTCCTGTTGTCAATGTACCGGTAAATCCAAATGGGTTGCCGATAGCCAGAACTTTTTGTCCTACTTTAACTTTTTCTGAATCTCCGAGTTTAAGTGTCGGTAGAGGATGTTTGGGATTAATTTTAATTAACGCAAGATCTTTATCTTTTCCTAAAAGAGAAAGTGTTTCTCCTTTGAACACTTCACCGGTAGACATTGTCACCTGAATGTTTTTTGAAGAATCAATAACATGTGAGCTTGTTAGTATTATTCCTTTAGGGTCGATTACACATCCTGTCCCGCTCGATAAACCGTCCTTTAGATCCGCCTCTACTGCTACTATTGCAGGAGTAATTTTTTCGTATATTTCAGTAATTGCTTCATCTTCATCATATCTTGAACCCGGAATTATTCCTGATTCCGCTTTTTGAACTGATGTGAACATAATCAATAATGATAAAATTGTAATAATATATTTTTGCACAATCTCTCTCCTCTGTGTTTTCTAACATTATTGATTTGAATTCTGATTTTAATAATATTTGAGCGGGCAGATAGTAGTCTTATTAATTTTTATATTAAAATTTTGCAAAAAGTTTAAAAATAATTTATTACGGCTTATAATTTTACTGTAGTTAAATTGGAGTGCAGGAACCTGTGCTGTTAGAAAAGAATATTAAATTTGATTCAAAAATTGAAAAAAACGTTGAAAAAATTGTGGGAAAAGACAATTTAATTACTGATATAGAAGGTGTCTACGGATATGCTTATGATTGTGCGCATATTCAATTTGATGCCAAAAATCCTTGTATGGTTGTTTTGCCGGAGTCTGTGCAGCAGGTCAGTGAGATAATGAAAATAGCATATGAAAATTCTGTACCTGTTATTGCAAGAGGTGCCGGAACAAATCATGCCGGCGGCTGTATGCCCTTAAAAGGAGGCATAATTCTTCATTTTGCAAAAATGAATAAAATTTTGGAGCTCAGCAGCAGCAATCTGTCATGTCGTGTTCAACCCGGTGTTGTTGTGAGTGATTTGCAAAAAGCTGCGGAATCAGCAGGCCTGTTTTTCCCTCCGGATCCTTCCAATTTGGCTGTTTCAACAATCGGAGGGGGGATTGCACTTTCATCAGGCGGGCCAAGAGCTTTTAAATACGGCACAATGAAGGATTATGTCCTTGATCTTGAAGTAGTCCTTTCCGATGGCACAATTATACATACAGGCGCTCAAACTCCGAAAAATGTAACGGGATATAATCTTACCCAGTTGTTTGTCGGATCGGAGGGTACATTGGGCGTAATTACCGAAGCTGTTTTAAGGCTTATTCCGAAGCCTGAACATTCTAATGTGCTGCTTGCCTATTTTGAACAGCTTGACGAGGCTGTGAATGCTGTTAGCGCAATTATTAATCATCAACTTGTTCCTTCTGTTGTTGACTTGTTGGATAAAAAAACTCTTCAGACAATAGAGCAATTTTTTCCGTCAGGACTTTTGTGCGATAAAGAGGCGGTTTTACTCATTGAGGTTGACGGAGATTATGACTCAGTAAAGAATCAGCAAAATAAAATTATTTCGTTATGCAAGGATTATAATTCAGTTTATATAGACTGTGCAGCTGATGATGCACATAAACAAAGAATATGGACTTCACGCAGGGCGGCTTTTGGCGCTTGTGCAAAACTTGCGCCGAATGTAATTACCGAGGATGTTGTAGTGCCTCGTTCAAAAATTTCTGAAATGGCTCTGGGTATTGACCAAATTGCAAAAAAATATAATATTATTACTATGATAATGGGACATATAGGAGATGGAAATATCCATCCTAATTTTGCATTGGACTTAAGAGATGCACGCCAGAAGGAAAATTTTGAAAAAGCTAAAACAGAGCTTTTTAAACTTGCGGTCAGTCTTGGGGGAACTCTTTCAGGCGAACATGGTATCGGGTGTCAAAAATCCAAATTTTTAAGTCTTGCTGTTTCCCGGCCTGCTATGGGCATAATGCGGGGTATAAAAGAACTTTTTGACCCTAAAAATATTTTGAATCCGGATAAGATGATATAAAGGAGTTGTATGGATAAATGCGTAGTTTATTGCACTGTACCTAATGAATTTAGTGCAAATTTAATAGCAAATACTTTGGTGGAAGAAAATTTGGCTGCTTGTGTTAATATTGTCGGCAATATTACTTCTGTTTATAAATGGGATGGAGTTGTGCAGGAAGAGCCTGAACTTTTGCTTATTATAAAAACCTGTAAATCAAAGTTAGAGCCTTTAAAAGATAAAATCATCTCTCTTCATGAATACAGTGTCCCTGAAATTATTGCACTTCCTGTAGAAGCCGGTAATCCTGAATATTTAAAATGGATTGAAAGTGCAACAAAATGAAGACTGTTGGCAGCGACGAGTTCTATAAGATGTCAAATTTTATCAGGCAATGCGGTGTTGTTGTTAATACAAATACGCTGGCAAGAGGTCATCAGGGCTTTTTTACTAATAAAAGAATTGATATATCCGCAGTTCTTTCCGCAGAAAGAAAAAAAGAGGTGCTTGTTCATGAATTTGCCCATTTTATACATTCAAGGCTGGAACCTGATGTAATAAGGTCGCATGGTTCTTTATGCAAATTATTTGATACTAATGATATTAAAATAATTCAGCACGAATTATGTGAATTGACAAGAGCTTTGGATAAGTCTGCCTCATTGTCACGATTGGAAGAACAGCGTAATTTACGTATGGAAAAAATCAAAGAACTGGCTAAAAAAATAAAACAAACTTATCCGGAATTTAAACGCTCGTATCCTTTTAAAAAATTTGAAAATATTTTAAAAAAATCAGACGCAAGATATCTTTTGAAATATGATAGAGTAAAAATACGTACCCCGTTTTTGAGGCGTTTAAAAATTTATTCTGTTGAAACATTTAGGACGGACTTTCCTCATTTAGATGAAAATATAGAAAATTATGTACTGTTAAAATCTCATCAGAGAGTTGTGAATAGGATATCTTCAAGACTTTCACGTTTAAACAAGTATTATAGCAGACCGTCGGAGTTATTTGCCAGATTTGTAGAGAGTCTTTATAAAGATAAAGATTTCACAATACAAACTGCTCCTAATGCATATAAACGTTTTGATGAACTTTTAGCGTCAGGTTATTATTTTGAATTGAGCGATTTTATTAGTGATTTTTTCCTGAAACAACCGGCTCAATGTGTATTGTAACGGAAGTATTGCCGAGTTTTTCTTCCAATGTGGATTCTAAGCTGTCGCATAAATTATGTGCAAATGAGATTGTTTTTTCACCGTCCAAAAGAATAGCTATAACTATTTCTTTGTCTTTTCCGGATTTTCTTGTTTTTACTTCCTTTATAGCGACAATATCTTTGTATTGTTTAATTATTTCTTTTATTTGCTCAATATCTTTTTCAGGTAAAGCCGCATCTAATAAATTGTCAGAGGAACGTTTACATATTTTGTATCCGGAATTTATAATAATTACCGCAACAAAAAGAGCAATAACAGGATCTAAAAGGTGCAGCCCCGTGAATTTAATCATCAACAATCCGAAAAATACGGCGAATGAAGAATAAATATCTGTTCTGAGGTGTTCTGCATCTGCATATAAAGCCATTGAATCCGTTTTGTCCGCCACAATGAAAAGATATGAACTGATTAGAATATTAATTATTACGGAAAACAACATTACAGCGATAGCAAGATGCTCTTGCGCCATGGGTTCTGCGCCTAATATTAATTTTTTAACGGATTCATACATTATGTATAAAGCCGCAATTATGATTAGGCAGCCTTCTATAAGCCCTGAAAAGTCTTCATATTTTCCATGCCCAAACTGGTGTTCTTTGTCAGCCGGTTGTTCCGATTTGTTTACGGAGAAAAATGTTATAATTGCCGCCAGAAGATCGGAACAAGAGTGTATTGCCTCCGATATAATACTGATGCTTCCTGAAATAAATCCTGCAATGAGCTTTAAGATGATGAGTGCAGTATTGGAGGTTACTGACAGTGAAGCCGCTAATTTTTTGTTTTTTAAAAATTCAGACATTATTCTCTAAAATCCAGAATGTTACCTTGATGTTTTTCTTCGGGTGCTGCATAAGCGCCGACAATTTTTTTATCAGCGGAAATTTTGTGCAGCTCGTCCTCAATCTTATCTCTGATTCTGGAAAGAGCCTCAATATTCAATTTTTCCTGTTCTGCAAATTTTGTAAAAAGCTCATGAAGGTGAGCTGTATTTTCTCTGTGAGCATTGGCCTTGTCCAGCAATTCGGCCGATTCGGCAAGAAGCTGGTCTTTTCTTTCTATAAAGCCCAGCAAATCGCTGTATAGTTCACGTTCTATCAGTTGACCGATTTGAACAGAGATTTCATATAACTTTTTGTATGTTATTTCCAGATTTTTTAAATCAATACTCATAATCACTCTCTATATTTCAGCATGAGTTCCGCTTGTATATTCAACATCTTCATATTCTGCAAGCGTATGGCCTTCTGCGTGAAATTTTTTTATTGCTTCTTTCCAGGTATCTCTTAGTTCTGTAATATGTTTAAGAACTTCATCGACATACTCAGTCTTCTTATCGACATTTGCTTCAAACAATCTTCGGTCGTAATAATCATATAAATTGTACATCTCTTGTGCAAATTTGCCGCCGTTTTCCATATCAAGATTAGATTGCAGCTCTGTTATAATCCTTTGTGCTTTGGTTAAATTATTATGAATTTCCTGGATATCATTTTTCTCAAAGGCTATTTTTGCCTTTAACAAAAATTTTATAATACCGTCATACAGCATCAACAAAATTTGTTCTTTTGATGCTGTTGCTGCATTAGTTTGTTTGTACTGATTAACATATTGATTCATACATCTGCCTTTATTAATAATTTAACACAGCAAAAGCAGGTTGTCTATTGTACTTAAGTTGTTTTATGACACAAAAAAGCAGTCATTTCTGACTGCTTTTCACTTAATAGGTGAATTTAAGATTTATTTAATTTGATCAAGTTTGCTTAAACCTTCAGCTGCAACTTTTTGAACATTTTCATCAGCATCGTTTTTAGAAAGTTCAAAAATTTCTTTCATAACCGGTTTATATTCCGGTCTTGCGTTGTATGCTAATGCAGCAAGTCCGCTGGCTCTGAGCATCGGGTTCGGATTATCTTTAATAGTTGTTACTATTTGTTCCATACCCGGTAAATCTTTGATATCCGGAGTTACGTTATTTGTTTTTTTGAATTCATTAACTAGCAGATTTTGAAGAATTGCTACTGTAAAGAGGGCATATTGTTTGTTTCTTTCTGCCATTTCAAGAGGTGTAACTGTTTTTGCTTCTGCTACATCAGCTTCCGGCAGTGTTTTTCCTGCCATAATTTGTTGTCTCATTTCAATTTGTTTTGGTGTAGGGCCTTGAAGGTTAGCTGTATCTTTAGCTATAACGCCTAACAAAGATTCCATAAGATTTGTATCTAATAATTGAACTGCTTCAGCAGGATTGTTTTGTGCGGTTAAAGCTACTTGTTCAATTGCAGCACCGGCTTCTTCAGGATTTTCTGATTTGATTTTTTGAGTTAAACCGGCAACATCAATAGTTGATACAGGTGCTTCGGGAGCCGGTGGCGGAACTACTGCCTGAGGGGCTGCTGCGGGAGCAGGCTGTTGAACGGGCTGTTGCACAGGTTGTTGTACAGG